>JBDTHR010000001.1:0-18237 GCA_039936855.1 Nitrosospira sp.
CGCCGGGAACAATAAAAAGCGATCTTACTTTCGGGCAGGTTGAAGTTTTTTACCAGCCATTCGAAGCATTGATTTCCCTGAAACGCGACGCATCGTCAACCGGTAAACTGACTCTCGTCGCTACCTATCAGGGCTGCAATGAGCCAATAGGGGTTTGCTATGCGCCTATCAGTAAGGTAATCGAACTGACGCTGCCGGTGGCGAAAGCCGCCGCCGGCGCTGTGGCCGATGCCATGAGTAGCCCCGCAGTGGCGGCGCCATCCGCCAAGCCGGACGCAGCCGCGGAGCTGTTCCCGTCCGCAGGATCACCTGCCATCGAGACAGAATCGAATCGCATAGAGCGGATGTTCGAAAGCGGTAATTTTTGGCTGATCCTGACCGGTTTCTTTGGTATCGGTCTGCTGCTCTCGTTTACTCCCTGCGTATTTCCTATGTTCCCGATTCTGTCCGGCATCATCGCCAGGGGCGGTACAAATGTCACCAAGACCCACGGATTTCTCCTGTCGCTAGCCTATGTCATGGGAATGGCGATTACATACGCCATCGCCGGCGTGGCGGCTGGGCTTTCGGGCGAAATGCTCTCCGCGGCTTTACAAAATGCCTGGGTGCTGGGCACGTTCGCACTCGTCTTTATAACGCTTGCTTTGTCCATGTTCGGTTTCTATGAGCTGCAATTACCTTCCTCTCTCCAGAGTAAGCTTTCCGAGGAAGCGGGGCATTTAAAAGGCGGGCATCTGACCAGCGTATTTGGCATGGGAGCATTGTCGGCGTTGATCGTCGGGCCGTGTGTGGCGGCTCCGCTGGCTGGGGCGTTGCTTTACATCAGCCAGACCCGTGACATCGTGCTGGGTGGATCGGCGCTGTTCGTCATGGCCTTGGGCATGGGGGTTCCGCTGTTGATATTGGGCGCCTCCGCAGGGGCAATTTTGCCAAAAGTGGGCCCATGGATGGAATCGGTCAAGCAATTTTTTGGCGTATTGCTGCTGGGAGTTGCAATATGGCTGATATCGCCGGTCATTTCCGCGGTTGTGCATATGCTGCTGTGGGCGGCCTTATTGATCATCTCAGCTATCTATCTGCACGCGGTTGATCCCTTGCGTCCAGGCGCTTCCGGTTTTCAGAAGCTTCTGAAGGGCTTGGGCATGATTGCATTGCTGACCGGGATTGCATTGCTGGTCGGTGTTTTGTCCGGCAGCCGCGATATTTTGCAGCCGCTTTCAAAGATAAGTATTGTTGCGGTTGATGCATCCGGAAAAAAACAGAATATCGAGCAAACGGATCATCTGCCCTTTCAGAGAGTGAAGTCGGTCGCCGAATTTGAGCAGCATGTCCTTCAGTCCAGGAGCAAATACGTGATGGTGGATTTTTCCGCGGACTGGTGCATTTCCTGCAAGGAAATGGAGCGTTTCACGTTTTCCGATTCACAAGTACAGTCCCGCTTGAAAGATGTGGTACTGTTGCAGGTCGATGTTACCGATGGAACACCCGACGACATGGCGTTGCTCAAACGCTTCAAGCTTTTCGGTCCTCCCGGTATTTTATTTCTTGATCGGGAAGGGCGCGAGGTTCCGGGCATCAGGCTCATAGGGTATCAGGATAAGGAAAGTTTTCTGAAGATACTCAACGCAGTCCTGGTCTAGGCGTTCCCGAAAAACGGTTCAACTCATTCGAATGCCATCGCTCAGGGTTTGATGGGAGGAGGCGTTCGCCAATTGCCGGCACCGGCCTATTATACAAGTGGTATTTATGGAACTCACGATTACATGACGAAATTGCAACAGGTATTATTGTATACAGGCGTCGCAGTACTTGCGGTGGCTGCCGGATTTCTGCTGCGCGGCCAGTTGATGGGTGGCGATGCTCAGTCCGGGGCGACGGACGCGGGGGTGGCGAGCAGGGGAGCCGACGCGATATTTGCCGCGAGCTTGCCCGATCTGCAGGACAACAGTCAGGCAATATCGCAGTGGCGCGGTAAAGTAATGGTAGTTAATTTCTGGGCGAGTTGGTGTGAACCCTGTCGTCAGGAAATTCCCGAGTTTATTGAGCTACAGGAAAAATTCAGGGAAAACGGCCTGGTTTTTGTCGGCATTGCGGTGGATCAGAAAGAAAGAGCGGCAGCATTCAGCAAGGAGATTGGCATTAATTATCCGGTATTGGTAGGAGATATGAAAGCCATGGCGCTGGCCGAGGCAGCGGGAAATCGCCAGGGAGCACTACCTTTTACAGTCGTTATCGACCGCAACGGAAAAATTATCGGTACGAAGTTAGGTCGTCTCAGTCAGGAAAAGCTTGAATCCATGTTCAAGCCCTTGCTGTAGAACGGCGACCTGATCCATATCAAGTTTTAGCAAAACGATAGCGTTTCCATTCACTGCGGGAAACGAGCCAGTCCTGATTTTGAGCTTCCTTTATGCTAACGCCTGATAAAGATTATACGAGCTCATGATGACGATCAACGTTCCCACCAGTATCAGTAAAGTTCGTGCGTGAAGTTTTTTGCACAGCACTGCCGCAAACGGAGCCGCAAACAAGCCTCCGAATACCAATCCTACTATGATGGACCACGTATTCGTTTCCATCAGCAATGTAAAAACCGTAGCGCCTGCTAGCGTGAGAAAGAACTCGGCGAAATTGACGGTGCCGATGGTGGTACGGGGATCGTTTCCTGAACTGACCAAGGTGGATGTCACTACCGGCCCCCAACCGCCTCCACCCGCCGCATCGACGAATCCGCCAAACAACGCTAATTTTCCGACGTGCTTCGGGGGATCCTTGCGCAAATGCATCGGGCGAAACGCTTTGCTGAGTATGTATATCCCCAGCAGCAACAAATAAGTGGAAATATAGGGCTTGAAGATCGCGCCGTCGATCTGGGTTACCAGCACAGCGCCCAATATTCCGCCAAGAATACCGGGTATCAGCAAGCGTATAAATAGTTCCTTGTTTACATTGCCGAATTTGACATGAGATATTCCTGAAACACCTGTAGTGAAAATCTCCGCGATATGAACGCTGGCACTGGCTGCTCCTGGCGTCGCGCCTGTTGCCAGCAGGAACGTGGTGGCAGTAACGCCGTAAGCCATGCCCAGGGCGCCATCCACCACCTGCGCGAGAAACCCGACCAACACCGCAGTCCAGAAAAGTTTGCCGCTGACTGTCTCGCCAATAATTTGCCAACCGCCAAACCAGTGATTGGAAATAAAAAAGCGACCAGTCAAAAACAGGACTAGCACAATCAACACCGCAACAATAAACCATACGCCGGCTTTGAGGAGAGGATGGGCACCAGGATGAGAGACGGGCTCCTCGACCGGAGGGAGCCCGAATTGCTGGTGTTCGACGTTTATTGGATTTCGCGTCAGATCCAGATTGCGAATCTTCATAAGTCTGATGCCTCTGCCTCTTCAATTTGCGCACTATACCGATACGGGCAAATATGCAGAAATAACCTAATAGAATATGGTTATGCTTTTGCTTTTGTTGGGGTTGCCGCGAACAAGCACCGGACCTTGAAAATACCGGGCCATCAATATATGGAATGGTACATGTTAGCCGATATCGTTCTAATCATTCATTTCCTGTTCGTAGTGTTTGTTGTCGTCAGTCTGCCCTTGATATGGATGGGCAGATGGATGAGATTGAATTTTGTACGAAATCTTCGGTTTCGACTTGCGCATATTGCCGCCATCCTGTTCGTGGTTGTCGAGTCCATCTTCGGTATGGTCTGTCCGCTGACATTATTGGAAGACAGGCTGCGCGGCGGAGAAAGCAGCGGTAATTTCATCCAGCACTGGCTGCACCGCATACTTTTCTACGAAGTGCCGGAATGGATACTGGCAACAATCTACGTGCTTTTTGCGATTCTCGTCATTATTACTTTCAGGCTGGTTCCGCCGCTTCATCGCAAACGTCAGCCATAAGCCCGGTTTAGCTTTACTGCGATAATTGACCCGGCTTTAAGCGCAGAGTACAGTTAGCGAGGAAGATTGATTTTACTATTAAAATCGGCGTAATTACTGCCCAGATTGCCACTCAGGATAAACGAGCACCGTGACTCCAACAATGCTGCTGCACCGTTTCAAAAGCCACAGACGCCTGGTTATCGGTCTGGTCACTTTGGTTGCCATCATTGTGCTATTCGGGCTACTCGGTTATTTCTGGCTGCCGGGGTACGCCAAGGCCAAGCTTGAAACCTTGTTGACAGAAGCCGTGCATCGTCCTGTGACAGTGCAATCAATCGATATTCAACCCTATACGCTGGAATTGACCGTGCGCGGTTTTCGCGTGGGTGAAAAGGAGGCCGACATCGATGCGGGGAAAGCACTTTTTTCCGTTGACGAGTTGTACGTCAACCTCAGCGCTGCTTCGATTGCGCGGCGTGCCCCGGTAATCAGCTCCATATCAATAAAAGCGCCAGCGCTGCGTCTGGTTCGCGAAAACGAAAACCGCTTCAATATCACAGACCTGATAGAAGATTTCATGAATAAGCCGGAGGAGGGCGGCGAGACCATGTTTTCGGTGAGTAATATTGTCATCGAGGGTGGTCGCTTCGAATTTGTCGATCGACTCAAGAAAAGCCATCAGGACATATCCGAGATCACTGTTGGGATACCCTTCATTGCAAATTTTGAAAATGACGAGAAAAGCTGGGTTGAGCCGCACTTCAGCGCCAAGATCAATGGCGCTCCACTCACGTTGAGAGGAAGGTTGCGCCCCTTCACGCAAAATCGCGAAGCGACACTCGAACTCAAATTAAAAGATGTCGATCTGGTGCGAATAGACGAATATTCACCCGTTCCGCTCGGTATCAGTCTCGTGTCCGGATACTTTGATAGCGACTTGTTGCTGACGTTTACCCAGATCGATGGGCAAGCGCCAAATATGGTATTGACGGGACAAGCCGCACTGCGGAAGTTTGAGATAGAGAATCGGTCGGTGGAAGTGCCCTACACCGCGAAACTCGCGCAGCTCGATCTTAAATTGACGGAAATCAATCTGGGCGGGCTTAAACCTTCACATTTTGCACTGACGTTGGCTGAAGTCGCGTTAATTCGCAATGGAGACCCGGAACCAGTCCTGAGCCTGCCCAAGCTCAACCTGGACAAGGTCATGATCGATACCGGGCGCCAAAGTGTCGCACTGGGTGCGTTGACGCTTGATCACTTCAAAGGTTCTGTGCGTCGTGACGCCGATGGCCGGCTCGACCTCGTCAAGCTTTTTTCCGCGCCGCCTGACAAAGCGGATACGAAACTGGAGGCGGCCCCCTCCACCACAAAGAAACATAAGCCATGGACGGCTCAGCTTGGCAGCGTGCAATTGATAGCCGCGGCACTGCGCTTTGAAGACCATACGCTGCCAAACGTGGTACCGATGGTCGTCAATCCCCTGGATTTAACCCTATCTGATATCGACTTGAACGGTGTGAAACCGCTCAAGCTGGCATTGAAGGCCGAGGTAAATAAAGATGGGAACCTCGAGACAAAAGGGTTGCTGGCATGGGCGCCGTTGATGGTTGATCTTGCTATAAATGCCGGTAATATTGATCTTGTCGCGCTGCAAGGTTGGGCTGGCGACCAGTGGAATGCCTTGCTGACGAGTGGTTCGATATCCTTCGATGGCAACGTCAAGGTCGATGGGTCACCGCTGAAAGTGGCACTGAGCGGCGAAAGCCGTTTCACCGATTTTAACGTTCTCCAAAAAACAAATATGGCAGAACTTATGCGATGGCGAAGCCTCGACGTCAGCGGTATCCAGTTTGTCAATGATCCGCTTCGTGTCGATATCAACTCGATTGCTATTGCGAACTTCCTCGCTCACGTGTTACTTACTCCGAAAGGGGAGCTCAACTTCAAGCATATCGTCGCACAAAACGATGGCACGGAACCATCCGGACAAATAGCCCTGGCTACACCACCCGTAGCGCAACAGCAAGCAACTTCCGACGCCGCCGCAAAGCCCGTTGCCAAGAATTCTTCCAAATCATCGACCAAGAGTCCTCTGCCTGTTCATATCGGTCGTATTGTAATAACGGGGGGCAACGTTAATTTCCATGACCAGTTCATCAAGCCCAACTACCGCGCCAGACTGACGGGACTCGCGGGCCGCGTCGGTCCTCTTGATCCGCGAAAGCCGGGAAAAATTGATATCCGCGGAGCGGTGGAAAAAACCGCACCGTTAAAAATCGTGGGCACGGTCAATACCCTCGGCAGCGAACTTTTCCTCGACGTCACGGCGAGCGCAAAAGGGATCGATATGCCGACTTTCAGTCCCTATTCCCGTAAGTACATCGGTTACGCAATCGAAAAAGGCAAGCTTTCGGTCGATATTCATTATCATGTGGAAAAGGGAGAGCTGAAAGCGGAAAACAATATATTCCTCGATCAATTAACCCTCGGAGAAAAAGTTGAAAGCCCGGATGCGTTGTCGATCCCAGTGAGCCTGGCATTGGCGCTACTGAAAAATCAGCAAGGAGAAATCGATGTTCACATGCCGATAAGCGGTTCCATCAATGATCCTGAATTCAGCCTGGGCGGGTTGATCATCAAGGTCTTCATTAATTTGATTACAAAAGCCGCGACCGCACCTTTCGCCATGCTGGGCTCGCTTTTCGGCGGTGAAGAGTTATCCGAGATAGATTTTTCGCCGGGATATGCGGACATTACGCCTGAAGCCGAGAAACGCCTGGAAGTGCTATCCAAGGCGTTGACGGACCGGCCTGCACTCGAGCTCGAGATCGCCGGGTATGCCGATCCAGCGCATGATTCCGAGGCTCTGAAGCGGATGATACTCGAGCGCACTGTAAAAGCGCAGAAGCTGTCGGAAAGCGTAAAAAAAGGTGAGACAGTCGCGTCTCTTGATGACGTTGAGCTCACGCCCGATGAATATGAAAAATACCTGACGGTGATCTATAAGGATTCAAAATTCGCGAAGCCGAAAAATTTTATTGGTTTTCTGAAGAGCCTGCCAGTACCGGAAATGGAGCAGTTGTTGCTGGCGAGTATCGATGCTGGGGATAGCGAAATGCGCGAACTCGCCGAACGGCGGGCCGAGGCCGCGCGCGATTGGCTGGTTGTGCAAGGCGGTGTTCCAAGCGAACGAGTATTTGTGCTCGCGCCGAAAGTTGAGACGGAGGCCAGTAGCCAGAAATCAGGAAGCCGGGCAGAATTTTCGCTCAAGTAAATGCTGTTTCCTTCGATCTCTATCCGGCTGCTTCAAAACTCGACTTGAACCTGTGTCAAGAAAGAACTCAAATCAGCCTTATTAAAACCGGCGGTGCGAGCGATTGTTGATCCGCTCGTATTCACATTTAGAATGTGAATAATGTTGTTCTGTATTTTAATATTGGGGTGGGGGTACCAGTTCAAGGCAAACCTGACCATATCCGCTTGTCCTCCTCTGATTACCCCACTGTTCAAATTGATATAGTCGTAACCGACGGCGACTTCCCAGGCTCCCCAGCCTGAACCGTTCCATTGAAAATTCTGCCTGGGTTTTATTCGGTTCGCTGCACCATTCTTGACGTGGTAGGCTTTGGATTCGCCAGTTAAAAAGTAACTGGCAAAACCGTAGTAGCCGGAAAAATGTTCGTTGTCATAACCCAGTCCATTGATATTTGTTCGCAAATATTCTCCTTGAACCGCGAAGGGGCCGTGGACTAGCCAGCCCTCCGCGCCAAAACGATCGTAACTGTCTATTCGGCGCGAGCCCGGTGCACCCTTGTTTCCTGCGCTCAAATTACCGGTATTCAGCATATTGGTTCGATCTACGTTGGTTCCCGGAAAGGCAAAGAAGGCCATCCCTCCACCTCCCCCGCCTTGGGCAGATGGGGGAGTCGCCATTTGACCGTCGGCGTTATATTGGGTGTTCACAGCAGTGTGGCCTGCCGAAATTCCTACATGCAGGAACTTCGTTTCGTCTTCCATCCATGGACGGCCTGTTATGCGGGCGATTCCTTCCCAGCCGGAATCGCCCGAACCATTGTTGCGGCTAACGTTGCCCGCGGTGTTAACCGAGGTCGAAGCGGCGGACCAGGCCCCGATGGGCTCGGTCTGAAGAGCGACTCCGACCTGAAAACGTGGCACGGCATAATTGATCCCTAAACCGGTTTTGTAGGTATTGGGATTATCGACAAACGAATTGACGGACATATGACGCTCGATGAACGTAAGATAACGGTTGCTGGTCGCTTCTTCCAGGCTGAAGGGTTCTTTAAAAGAACCGACCTTGATCGAAAACGGCTTGGATACGTTCAGTCGCGTGTAAGCGTCGGTAATTCCCGATGCTACAGAACCATTACCTCGACTGAAGTCGTATTCGAATTTGTAATCCCAGGTCTTGAAAAAGGTTCCTTCAACGCCTAGGCGAGCACGGCGGAGCGTTGCGCCGCTATTCCATTCATTAGGCAGGTTGCTGCCGGTAGCGGGCAGGGCGTCGTTGATGAAATTGTATTGTGAAGCTACCTGCATCCGCCCGTTGATCGCAAATGTAAAATTGCCGTCTTTACTTGCAAAGTGCGGCGCACTATCGATAAATTCAATGTGAGCACTTTCTGTTTCCTTGACGCGCTCTTCGAGCGACGCGATATCACTGGCAAGACGCGCTCCCATCATATTTGGTTTTAATTCCATGTCTCTGCGGACCGTAATTAAATCAGCTGTTTCCATTTTTTCCGCTAATATGGCGCTGGCATTGTCCGCTGTTCCGCCAGTCGCATTATTTGGTGTTTTACCTGCGGTTTCAGGCTTATCTTCCTTCACGAAAGAACCTATATGAACGCGGCCAAGTCCAGGTTTTGCGTAAAGCTGTTCGGTCCTGGTATCGACATAGAGATCAATGGCAACGGCGGCGGTAGATAGGCTTGAGCCCAAAATGGCTGTGATTGCCAGCGAAAATCTGGATAATTTCATTTGGTTTTTCTCTTTCCGGCTATTTATCAAAACCGGTTTCGAGAATACGGCAGGGAAATGTCCGTTTAATGGCAGTTTTGTAACGGTTTCATGACGGAGGGGATGAGCTGGGCGAGAGGAACGGCGATGATGATGCTGCCTTCCGGTTGATCGGCGCCTTGCTGGCTGAGCAGAATGAGGTCTGGCCGGAACGACGCTACCGGGATATGGGCAAGTTCGTGCAGCGGGTTGCCGAATGCGCCATTACCGGCTAGAACAAAATGTTATTGAACCGAGAGAAGTGAATTTACAGCAAAATTTGAACTTGGCTTAATGCTCGGCGGGTCATCCTGCGTTCCACTTTTCTTGTTGCCGTGATAGTCTATCTGCTGAATTACTTGAACGATCAGGTAAAGCGCTTTAACCTCAAGCATCCCTTGAGATCCGCTAATATTAGAGAGGAAAAAAATGGAAATTCATGTATATGACACCTACATCAAGGCGAAAGACGGGCACACCATGCACTTTGACGTATTCACCGGCGTGAAAGACGATAAGAAAGCGATCGAGTATGCGAAACAGTGGTTAACCTCGATCGGTGAAGGCGACGCGACAATTACCAGTAAAGAGTGTAACTTTTGCCACAGCCAAAGTGCTCCGCCTAATGTCATCGACGCGATCAACAAGGATGGGTATTTCATTTACAAGATGGAAGGGTGCGGGTGAACATTTCGCAATTGGGAAGAAATGGAATCAGCATTAAGGAGGCACGCCGGTGAAAGCTGTCGATGAATTTAAAAGACGATGAATGCTCGGCACGCTTTGCTGGCCTTTATCGCTGGCTGCATGAAAAGCCTGGGCATTTTCGGGCTTATGTTGGGTTCTCCGGCATGGGGCAGCGAACTGGTCAAAACTATTGAACGGGTCAAACCGTCGATAGTTGGAATCGGAACTGTTCAGATAACCCGGTCCCCACCTGTCAATTTTTTGGGGACTGGTTTCGTGCTGGGTGATGGCCTTCATGTGGTTACCAATGCCCATGTTGTTCCAGAAGTCCTGGATATTGCGAACAGGGAGTCCTACGTCGTGATTACCGGCAAGGGCCAGCACCCGGAACTTCGCGTTGCCACGATCGTTGCCATTGACAAAGACCATGATCTGGCGCTGCTGACAATCAGCGGCGCCGCTTTGCCCACCATGAAGCTTGGAGACGCAGACAAAGTTCGGGAAGGACAGGATCTGATTTTTACGGGATTCCCGATTGGGATGGTCCTGGGGTTTTACCCGGTTACTCATCGTGCCATGGTTTCTTCAATAACGCCCATCATTTTACCTGCGCTCAATTCGAAGCAGCTCAATGCGAAGATGATCGGCCAATTGCAGAAGTCTGCCTATGCGGTATTTCAGCTTGACGGCACCGCCTATCCCGGCAGCAGCGGAAGCCCTCTCTACGATCCCGAAACCGGACTGGTATACGGAGTGATCAACATGGTATTCGTTAAGGGTAAAAAGGAAGCTGCGCTCAGCAATCCGAGCGGCATTACATATGCCATCCCCGGAAATTATATTCGCGAGTTGCTGCAGCAGCGCAAATAGCACAGATAAGTACGATCCTGTTCAGGAAACGCGCTCGGACCTGTTTCTCGTTCTACCCCGGTTCGTTTTTCATCAAAAGCCAGAGCAGAAGCTAATTCGAAGACGTTGAAAGAATCCTTTAGAATTTGAAGCATGAATGCAATACCGCCGGAATTAGCCGCAAGCCGGGCTACATTACCTTAATACCTGATGAGCTGTAAGGAGGAACGATGCAAATGGTCACTGTTGCAATAGCCGATACGGACCCGGGGCGGCGCATAAAATTAGAGCAGTACTTGCAAGACGGGCCGGGCATTAAGGTGCTTACAAATATCATGCCGGCAAAAAACGATATAAAGCATCAGCTCGAACCCGATACTGCCGTTATACCCATTGACGACGTCGTTGCCAGGATCTGCCAACTGAAACCCCGCATCGTTTTTGTCAACCTGGATCAGTCTACCTGTGGAGATTTTGCCTTGCTGGAGGCTTTGCATCGCGAGTGCCCCGAGACGCTCGTATTGTTGCTAACCGATAAATCGGTCCAGGAGGAGCAAATTATAGAAGCGCTGGCGAATGGTGCGCGCGGGTGCCTGAGCCATGAAGCAGAGCCATTTTATTTTTTAAAGGCTGTGCAGGTCGTTGACCGTGGTGAGATTTGGGTGACGCGTAAAATGCTCGGTAAAATTATGGATAAGGTATTGCACTAATTCGGATTTTGAGGGGAGATATTCTTGATTTTGCTTGCTAGTCAGTCTCAGGACGACCTGTGTCGATGGGAACAGGGGGTGCGCAGCATTGCCCCGGTTTTCTGTTCAACCAATCTGGACTCGCTCAGAGACGAGTTGGTACGCCTGAAACCGCAGATCCTCTTGCTTGCTCACGATTTGCCAAAACTGGATGGGCCAAACGGAATCGCGGCGCTCATGAAATTGAATCCAGAGACTAAAGTCATTGTTTTGAGCTACCCGATTGCCGACGAGATCGAGTGGGCATTATTCAGAACGGGAGTGAGGGGGTATTGCCAGCGCGACGTGAAACCTGAACAGCTCAAAAGTGCCGTTGTGGCTGTTCAACAAGGCGAACTGTGGATCCGGAGATCGCATAGCTGGCATCTGCTGAATGAGCTTGTCACGATCACGCGGGAAAAGAATAAGATCAAAGAGGCTGTGGGAGAATTACTCGCGAACTTAACCCGACGCGAATATGAAATTGCCACCCTTGTTGGAAATGGTGATTCCAATAAGCAAATCGCGCGTCGGCTGGCTATCACCGAGCGTACAGTGAAGGCTCATTTGACCGAAGTCTTCCGCAAACTGGACATTGCAGATCGGCTCAAGCTTGCGTTGATTGTGAAGGGCTCCATGTCGTCGCATGACTCGACACAAATCGGCCACTAGCAGACTGTCGGACTTACAGGGATCGCAGCGGAAAATGAACCGCCAGACGTTTTTGAAGCCGGCTTTCTTTAAGTCCGAGCTGACAGGTATGCACGCACCCGCGTTTGCTTGTTTATACTGATCACATCAATGGCTACCGTGCAGTAAATTCACCGAGAATTCAATAAATAGCAGGCGTTTTACGCTTGCACTTGCACCACGAGCCTCGGTTCACAGCATTTGCCTTTTTATACTTCCCGATTCACTTTTCGCTTACGCAAACGTCGCTATTGACGAGGTGAGTTGCGTCTGGCTCGTACACAACTCATACGAAGCCCAAACCTCGCCAGCCGTGACGGGAGCATCAACCTGTTTTAGAACCGTAAAGAACTTTCCAATTGCTTGTTAACGTACCAAAGTCCAATTGTTCTTACTGGTGAACTTGATATGATGCATATAGGACTTGACGTTGGCTGGCTATATAATATTTTCGTAAATTAGAGGCTTACCCGCAGCGATTAGTCGTTACCAGCAGTGCCCTGAACTGAAGGTGTGCTTGATCGTTTGAGATGGTTTAAAGAGCTTGTCTGCAGAAAACTCCGCTGACTTATCCGCAGAGGTGCGAAACTGCTCAGGTGATCGGTGAGCCAAATGTCCATTAATAATCTATTCACCATTTATTGTGCAGCTCACTAATATCAAGAACAGCGGCATGGACGTTTGATCGGGGGCTTGCAAAACCTTGCCTAGAAGTAAACTTTAACCAGCGTTGCTTGAGAGCGGCCTACGCTGACCTTCAGTTGAGCGAGAGTGCCCCAGAGCTCATAAGACACCGATAAGGAATGAAAATTGTTTCGGATTTATAACCACTTCATTTCCAGGACCGTGATCCTGCTTATCGGTGCCGAAATTCTCGTGCTGATGTTGATGGTATATCTCGGCGCAACTATTCGTTTTTTTGATCATGCTGACCCCTTTCCCTCTTTCTCGTCCCTGTTTCCCGAGGCGGCGACTTTCACCTTTGTCATGATCCTCTGTATGTCCGCCATGGGGTTGTATCAACTGGATGCCCGCCTGGATATCAAGGACACCTTATTCCGGCTCATGCCTTCCATGATGCTGGGATTCGGAATAACGACGCTGATCTTTTATTTGCTGCCTGACCTTTATCTTGGCCGAGGCATATTGGGGCTGGTAATGCTTTTTGCCCTGTCTGGAATTCTCCTGACGCGAGCAGCTTTTCTTAAATGGTCCAGCCTGGGGATTCTGGAATCTCGAGCCATCGTATTGGGCACAGGGGGCAAGGCAAAGGAGTTCGTGGAACAGACCAGAGAAAGCGAGTCGGGACATAGGGGATTCAAGATTGTCGGTTTTGTCCCACTGCCGGATGAAGAACTTCAGGTGCCAGTCTCTGCCGTTTTGCCGAAGGTGGATTCCTTGGTATCCCTTGCTAATCGCCATGGTGCGCGGGAGATCATCATCGCGATTCAGGAACGTCGGGGTGGGTATTTTCCCATTCAGGACTTGCTGGAATGCAAGCTGAACGGGATAAAAGTGACCGACTCAGCCGCATTCTTTGAGCGTGAGCGAGGGCAAATACGGGTAAATACCCTCTATCCGAGTTGGCTGGTTTTTGGCGGCGGGTTCGACCAAAGCCTGCTCAGATCCGGTATTAAACGCGTTTTCGACCTGGCCGCAAGCGGCATTCTGCTGGCTGTTACGCTACCGGTAATGGTGATTGCCGCGCTTTGTATTCTGTTAGAGGATGGTGCTCCCATTTTTTATCGGCAGGAAAGAGTTGGAAAAGGCGGGAAGCTATTTATGGTGCTGAAATTCCGCAGCATGCGGGCTGATGCGGAGAAAGGAGGAACGCCGCAATGGGCGACAACGGATGATCCCCGGATAACACGAGTGGGCAGAATTATCCGTAAACTTAGAATTGATGAGCTTCCCCAGATACTGAATGTCCTCACTGGTGATATGAGTTTTGTCGGTCCCCGTCCAGAAAGACCTTATTTTGTGCACCAACTTTGCATGGAAGTTCCCTATTACAACGTAAGGCACAGCATCAAGCCGGGTATAACCGGGTGGGCCCAGGTGCGCTACCGGTATGGCGCGTCGGTAGAGGACGCTATCGAAAAGCTTCAGTACGATCTTTATTATGTGAAGAACCACAGCTTGTTTCTCGACGTCATTATCCTGATAGACACCGTTGAAGTTGTCGTGCTGGGGAAGGGTGGAAGATGATGCGGGGTCCACTGTGCAAATCCCGCACCAACGTGACGTTGACGTTAACGTTGCGGGATGGAATGTGCGCAAGGAGGCGGAGCAAATCGTATAGCCGCTCAGAGCAAGACGATGCCTCCTCGGAGAAGGTGCGATGCCAGAGCGGGGTATCGGTGCCAGCAGCGCGACCGCATCATTCCCACGACTGCTCTCCTGGCGCCACATCGTGCCATCTTTCAAGCAATGCTTCAGGGCACCTTCTCGCGACGAGGCGGGTTGTCCGCAAAGCCGCCAACCCTTTGCTCCGCTCGCAAAGAAATAGCAAAATGGGGCACTCACGTCGTCGCCCATCCGCGCGTGTGGGGCACACCAAGATCTTCGCCGCGCATCCTGTGAGCACCCCGATTTTTGCAACGCGTTCCATTGGCAGTCTGATTGAAGGCTCCCTTAAGCGCAGCGATATGACATGTTGACGACTATAGCGACCGCCAGTTACACCTTGGCGGCAGCAGCGCATTTTTTCCTGGCATTACTTTTGGTGACAAGCTGGCGAGGTCGCCTGCACGGGATCGTGTTACCGATAGCTTGCC
This sequence comes from Nitrosospira sp., assembly GCA_039936855.1. Lineage (GTDB taxonomy): Bacteria > Pseudomonadota > Gammaproteobacteria > Burkholderiales > Nitrosomonadaceae > Nitrosospira. The sequence goes on from JBDTHR010000001.1 coordinate 14,656, forward strand.
TTCTTTCCGCGTTGTGGGCTTCGTTGCTCGCTTATCACGCCAACCAGAATCTCCCGCTCTCGCTGCTGACAGATACACTGGAAATAGCCAGAAATGGAGGCTGGACTGTCTTTCTCATTATGTCGCTGGGGCTGTACCGAAAAGATGATTCATCCACCATAAAGATCAGTCCGGTGCTGGTTGCAATGATGATGATGTATATCGGATGTTTCGTCGTTGCGCTGTATTCTCATGGCGACTTCGACTTTTCAGCGGATAAAACGATTGACTTCCTCAACAATATTGCTGGCAGCCTGGCAATGGCAATACTTGGCATGATCCTGGTGGAACAGCTTTACAGAAATACGCCGGTCAAGCAGCGTTGGGGAATAAAATTCGCTTGCCTTGGCATCGGCGGGATCTTTGCCTATGATTTTTACCTGTATAGCGATGCGTTGCTGCTTAGGCACGTGAACCCCGAAATATGGGCAGCACGCGGAATAGTCAATGCGCTGGTTGTTCCACTCGTGGCCGTTTCGGCGGCGCGCAATCCTCAATGGTCGGTAGGTATCGCAGTATCTCGTAATATTCTGTTCTATTCAGCAGCATTGTTCGGCACCGCCACTTATCTACTGGCAATGGCCGCCGCGGGCTACTACCTTCGTTTTTTTGGGGGAAGCTGGGGCCTCGTCATGCAAGTGATTTTTTTGTTTGGCGCTGTGGTTCTGCTATTGGCTGTGTTGTTTTCGGGCACTTTGCGTTCGTGGCTCAGGGTCTTCATCAGCAAGCACTTTTTCAGCTACAACTACGACTACCGGGAAGAATGGCTGCGTTTTACGCGCACGCTCTCCGACGGTGGGCACGTGCTGGGAGAGCGCGTAATACAGGCATTGGCCCAATTGGTCGAAAGCCCGGGCGGGAAGCTCTGGATCTGTCGCGAATCGGGTAGTTGCGAGCCTGTAACGCATTGGAATATGCCGGCGACTGGCGGACTCGAGCCCTTGACCAGTCCTTTCTGTCAATTTCTGGGGAACAAGGAGTGGGTGATAGATTTACAGGAATACGCCGCCAATCCGGAAAAATACTCAGCAGTCGCTCTGCCTCAATGGTTGCAGACCATAGACAGGGCATGGCTTGTAGTACCGCTGATTCAACATCGGAAATTATTTGGTTTTGTAGTGCTGGCGCAGCCAAGAAGCAGGGTCAAGCTGAACTGGGAGGTAAGTGATCTGCTCAAGGTTGCCGGCAATCAGGCTGCAAGTTACCTGGCGCAGCAGGAGGCGGCCAACGCGCTGATGGTGGCGCGTCAGTTTGAATCCCTTAATCGCATGTCGACATTCGTAGTGCATGACCTGAAAAATCTCGTTTCACAGTTATCACTTTTGCTTTCCAATGCTGAGAAGCATAAAAATAACCCGCAATTTCAGGTGGACATGATCGAAACGGTATATCTCTCCGTTCAAAAAATGAAGCGGTTGCTGGAGAAACTAAGCAGTGTCGATGCGCCTGAGAATTCAGCTCCCCTTTTTATTGCGCCATTGTTACAAGAAGCGGTAAAAAGTAAATCCGTTGCCGAGCCAACGCCGATTCTCGAAATACATGATACGAGCCTTACCGTGTGCGCAAACTCGTCCCGCCTCGAAAGAGTCATGGGACATCTCATCCAGAACGCAATCGAGGCAACCTCAAAGAACGGGCAGGTTCGGGTCTGGCTGCGAAGAGAGCAGGATTGCGCGATAGTTGAAATAAAGGATACCGGCCATGGCATGAGCGAAGAATTCATTCGTGAAAAACTTTTTAAACCATTCGAATCCACCAAATCCGCAGGTATGGGCATAGGTGTGTTTGAAAGCAAGGAATACGTGTCTGAACTGGGCGGAAAATTGGAGGTTACCAGCAGCGAATCGGATGGTACGGTTTTTCGCATCATTCTGCCGCTTCATCAAGCCGCTTCCGTTGTTAAGGTGGTGGCGTGAACTAAAGGATTCGTTCTGGAGATTTGGCAGACGGTCGAAAAACATGTTTTCTTGCAGTACAAGGCAGGCAAATGGTCGAAAGCTTCAGTGGATAATACTTGCGGCAGATTGGAAAGTCCGACGCCTCATGCACATAAGAAATATTCCACTAAAAGTGACGGTACAAAAGTTAGATTGGTCCAATTCAAGTAAAGCAAGAGGGCAACAGTGAGTCAGGATAAAAAGAGTTTATTGGTAATCGAGGATGATCCAGGCCTGCAGAAGCAGTTACGTTGGAGTTTTGATGCTTATGAAGTATCGGTGGCAGGTGATCGTGAAAGTGCGCTTGCCTTGGTCCGCCGGCATCAGCCTGCTGTCGTTACCATGGATCTGGGACTTCCGCCCGATCCGGATGGGGCCTCGGAAGGGCTCGCCACCCTGGCACAGATACTTGAACTCGCGCCGGACATCAAGGTGATCGTTCTAACTGGGAACCAGGATCATGGGAATGCACTGAAGGCGATTGCGGCGGGGGCTTACGATTTTCATCAAAAACCTTTTGATCCGCAGATGCTGGGGTTGGTAGTGGAAAGAGCATACTACCTGCATGCGTTGCAGCGGGAGAACAGCAGATTATCGCAATCTCAGGCGCCTCCCATCATCGAGGGGATGATTACCCGCGATCCCGCGCTGATCAAGGTATGCCGCAATGTGGAGAAAGTGGCTCCGTCCGATGCCACGGTTATATTGCTTGGCGATAGCGGTACAGGCAAGGAAATTCTGGCAAGAGCGCTGCATCAGGCAAGTGCCAGGAAAGAAAAAAGGTTCATGGCGATCAATTGCGCCGCAATTCCGGAAACGCTCCTGGAAAGCGAACTATTTGGCTATGAAAAAGGCGCATATACTGGAGCCGTCAAGCAGACGCCCGGTAAAATAGAGCTGGCTAATGAAGGTACTTTTTTTCTTGATGAAGTCGGTGATTTGCCCATGCCGTTACAGGCAAAACTTCTTCGTTTCTTGCAGGAAAGGGTGATCGAAAGAGTGGGAGGGCGTAAAGAAATCCCTGTCGACGTCCGCGTTGTCTGTGCAACGCATCAGAATTTAAAGAAACTGATCGAGGAAGGCCGTTTCCGGGAAGACCTGTATTATCGCCTGAGTGAGATTGTCATCACAATTCCCCCGTTGCGAGAGCGGATGGGAGACCCGGCGTTGCTTGCGCACCACTTCAAGAATAAGTTCTGTGCACAGGAAAAGCGATCTTCCCTGAATTTTAGCCAGGAAGCGCTCGCTGCGATCGAAAACTATCCCTGGCCCGGTAACGTACGGGAAATGGAAAACTGCATTAAACGCGTCGTTATCATGGCCGATGGTCCTATAATCAGTATCGATGATCTTGGGCTACAGGTTTCAACCAGTTCGGCGGAACCAATCAATCTCCGCCAAGTGCGTGACAAGGCGGAATGTGATGCCTTGATGAAAGCGCTGGCAAGGGTGGATGGAAACGTTGTCAAGGCGGCGGAACTGCTAGGCGTCAGCCGTCCCACGATTTATGATTTAATGAACCGTCACGGGCTGAAATAGCCGCCGTTTTATCTCATCCTCCACTCTTCCTTTTTTACGTACATGGATTCCGATGGCAGATCTCCTC
>JBDTHR010000002.1:0-8745 GCA_039936855.1 Nitrosospira sp.
CACCGATCAGTTCGCCGGTGCTAACCGATACTTTCGGCTGGTAATAATTGATCAGCTCGCCATTGTCGATGGCTGCCCTCAATTCATCCGAACTGTAAATTTTCTTCGCTACGCCGATAACTGCGGCGAGAGGTGGCGTCCACTTTTCAAGCATCGCGGATAACGCATCCGGTTTGACAGGCTTGTGCAGGTATCCAAGTATGGGGATCTTATGTGCCCGTACCAGCTTCTCGGCGGTTTGCAGCATACGCTCATCCTCGCCGCTGATCAGGATGAGACTACCGGAATAATGCCGATCGACAAGATGTCGCACAAACTCGATCCCATCCATTTCCGGCATATTGAGATCCAGCAGGATCAGATTCGGCCGCGCTTCCTCATCTTTTATCTGTTCCAGGGCTGAACGCCCGCTATCGCAAAATATCACCGAGGTAAATCCCAGGTTCAACAGGATACGCCCCAGCAATTTGAGCATGAAAGACTCATCGTCTAATACCAGAATCTTGACTGCGGATCTATCTGTCATGGCGCTCGCTCTTTCCCTCAGGTCGATAACTGAAAACTATGCTCATCTGTCACCCATCATTCGGTGCCGCGCCGTTCTGCTGACGAAGCCGGATAAATTCCTGGATTCACCAAGCTCCAAGGGTAAATCGCGACAGGGAATCTTCATCATGGTAGCTGGAGCATAACCCATTCGACTCGATATTATAAAGCTTGCTTGAACTGGTCGTTTTTTGCCGTATTGAAAAAAATGTCCTCACAACCGCTCTGCCGTTGGCTGGCGCCAGCCAGAATCCAGCGATCTGTCGGACTTAACGGGCCTGGAAGGAAATAGGCCGCCACGTCCTGACGGTTCATATTTCACTGCTTTTTCGACCACTGGAATGACTATCGACCTTCAAAAATTCTCCAAGCTTCCCCTCACCCAGTCACTGTCTCGCTGCGATTCTTCAAGTCCGACAAGCTGGCAGGACCATGTTTGCCTCAGCCTTGCAATGAATCGATATACTTATTCACCGCCGTCAACTCCGACTCGAACCTCGGCAATAGGGCGTTCAAAGCCTCAGTGTCACCCGCCTTCCCTGCTTGTTCCATCTCGGCACATAACTCGCCCAACGCCAATGCGCCCACCGCGCGGGCCGACGATTTGAGTTTGTGAGCCGTTGCGCCGGCGATTTTCGCCTGCCTCTCCTGGCAGGCACCCCGCAAATCTGCCGCTATTTTTTCCGAACTGGTGCGAAAATCTCTCAAAAACTCGCTGATTACTGCCGGATCATCTCCAACAAGCTCTTTAAGGACATTCACGTCCACCGGTTTTTGTACCAACGGGGATTTGGTGGAGGCCGCAGTGGGAGTGCTGGCGGTAGTAACGGGCACCGCGGAGGGAGCGGCAGAAATAGCGGGAGCCTCGAGAGACTGCAACTGCGTGGATGTGGCGGGAGGCAGCCATTTCTGTAGCATCGCTTTCAACTGGGAGAGTTGCACGGGCTTGCTCAGATAATCGTCCATGCCCACCGCACGGCAATGCTCGGCCTCGCCCTTGAGCGCATTGGCGGTAAACGCAATAATGGGCTTCCTGATTTTACCTTGTTCGGCGAGACGAATAGCTGAGGTTAACTGGTAGCCATCCATTTCCGGCATATGCAAGTCAGTGAGCAGCAGCGCGTAATGGCCACTCTCCCAGCGTTTCAGCGCTTCGTGACCATCGCGAGCGATATCTGACGCATAGCCCAGCAACGTAAGCTGTTGACGGATCACTTTCTGGTTGATTTCGTTATCTTCCGCTACCAGAATCAGTCGCCCTTCCTCAAGTTCCTTTTCGCGGGACGGCGCAATCACCGGCGCGACCTTGGTAACCTCCTCCGTCTGGTCTTCTTCCTGCGCGCGTCCCGCCGCGATAGCTACCGCGCGCAGGAAAGCTTCGCGATGCATGACATCGCCATCCAGCGTAACCGTATCGACCATTTCGGAACGCTCATGGCGACGGCGGCCGCGCCTGATAACAACAAATCGAGGCTCGATGTCGGGCTGATGATGCCCATGCTCGAGAACCACGAAGTGAGGGTCCATATCGGGTCGTGTCTGGAAGGCTTCACGTAGTTGCTCGATGGGTGGAACATCATGACCCGCATCAATGATAAGCAACCATAAACCGGGCGGGAGAGCCGTTATCCGTTCACGAGCCGCCGCCAGATCCGGGACACGCTCAGCAGTCGCACCGCTGTACCTCAAATACACGGCCAGATCGTCCGCCATTCCCTTTTCGTCACCCAGTACCAGGCAGGATACTCCCGTCAGGTCCACCACCTTGTCTCCCGGTGAAGTAGCCGGCAATCGCGCGAACGATATGCGCACGGTGAAGATGGAACCCTTTCCGGGCGCGCTCTGTACCGTGATCGTCCCTTCCATCAATTGAACCAGATGGTAAGAGATTGCCAACCCTAGCCCCGTGCCGCCATACCGGCGGGTAGTAGAGGTATCGCCTTGAGTGAAGGAAGTGAAAAGACGCGCCTTGGTCTCCTCGTTCATGCCTATGCCATTATCGGTTATCTGAAATTCCACCGTTACCCGATCCGCGTCATGGTCCGCCAGTAATGCCCGCACCGATACCCTGCCGGGCTCTTCCAGCCCGCTGGAAAATTTAATGGCATTATTGGCCAGGTTGACCAGCACCTGACGCAAACGGAGTGCGTCGCCGCTAACCTCTTCCGGAAGTGCCGGATCGAGAAACAAAGTAAGTTCCACCCCTTTCCGTGAAGCCAGGCTTTCCAGCATGTTGCAGGCCTTCTCCACGACGGTAACGACCGACGTAGGCGCTTGCTCTATTTCCAGTCGCCCCGCCTCGATCTTGGAGAAATCGAGAATATCCTCGATGATTTCCAGCAAGGCAAAGGCGGATTCCCGTATCAGATCGACCATTTCCATCTGATAGCCGCTCAAGCTGGTCTGCTGCAGTACGTCCGCCATGCCGATCACGCCGTTCATGGGCGTGCGTATCTCATGGCTCATGGCCGCCAGAAAAACGGATTTGGCCTGATTCGCCTGCTCCGCATCAAGCCGGGCTTGCTGCAAATCCTTCAGCATACGGACTCTCTCGCTGACGTTGATGCCGGAAGGTATCAGCTTAACCACTCGGCCTTTGGCATCGCGTACCGGCACAAGCATGAAATCCATGGTCATGAGGTTGCCTCCGGCAATGCGTTGCTCGGTATCACGACGCACTATTTCGCCGCCTTGGGCGCGCTTGATGTCTTCACGAATTTGTGCCTGCACATCTGGATTGAAAGAAAACCATGCGGTTTCATCGAGTCTTTTGCCGATGACATCCTCGGGTCGCAAACCACTTGCTTCCAGCGCTGTGCGATTGATCTCTACCAACACCCCATCAGGGGTCATTTCGCCGACAAATACCGCCAGATTATCCACAATAGCGCGCAAGCGCTGTTCGCTTCCCCGCAAGGCTTGCTCCGCCTGCTTCTGATCATGGATATCGCGCAGAATAGCCGTGAAATAGCGCTTTCCCCCCACGAAATATTCGCTGACCGCGACATACAAATCGATAAGCTGGCCATTCTTGTGCCGCCCCTCGACTTCCCGGCCTATGCCGATGTTATGCACTCCCTCGACTTCCAGCGTGAGAATGTGATCGAATTCACAGCGGCCCCTCCCTGTCCGATAATATCTCTTGATATAACCGTCATGGCCAGTGCGATGGGGTTCTGGCATGAGTATCGAAACACTCTGGCCGATCGCCTCCTCGCGCGTGTAGCCAAAAAGTTTCTCGATTACCGGATTGACTGAGCGGATAATGCTTTTGTCATCAATGGTAACGATGCAGTCCACCATATGTTCGACAACGGAACGTGTTTCCTCCTCTTTGCTTGCCAGAATCGCATTGGCCCGCTCCAGTTCGGCGGTGCGCGTTGCGACCCTGGTTTCCAGGTCCTGATTTAGCTGACGCAGGTCGTTTTCGGCCAGGTCCCGTTCGCGATTGCTGACATTCAGGCGCTCGGTCATTGTGTTGAACGTGCCGGCGAGTTCCCCTATCTCGTTCCATCCCTTCACGGGGACCCGCTGCTGCAGGTTACCCGCGGCGATGTGCTGGGCGCTGTGGCTGAGTTTTTTCAGTGTGGTTACTACGCGTCGGTTGAACAAAACAGCACCCAGCAAGGTAATCAGCAGCGTGAGGCCAAGAACCACCAGGCTGAAAGTCTGGACGCGTTTCACTGAAGCAAATACCTCGTCCGCATCCATTTTGACCTCGATGCCCCAGTTCATGCGCGGCAGGTACCGCCACGCAGCGACTACCTCCTTGCCGCGATAGTCGGTTTTCAGACCGCCCCCGCGTTCGCCATACAAGCCGTTATGGACCGCTATCGAAAACGGCGGATTATTGAGGGGTATCCTGAACTCCAATGCTGCATTGGGCTCATGCTTCAGCGGCGCCATCACCAAGGCGGTGTGCTGGTCCAGTAGCCGCGTGACTACCGTTTCGCCACTCGCTCCCAGGCCCACGTTGTCGGTTACGACGTTAAACACGCGCCCGCTGTAGAACTGTAGCGCCAGTACCCCTTCGAGCTTTCCCTCAACTGCGATGGGAATTGCCATGAACGCCGTGATCTCTCCGCGGGATGGCGGATAATACTCGAAATCCGATACTCCGCTCTCCAGGGTATTCAGCGCTACACGTGTAATTCTGCCCAACCCGGTGTTTCGATAGGGACCTGTGATTAGGTTGGTGGCAAAATCCGCTTCATGGGCCTGGCTATAGACGATCTCGCCCTTTGGAGAAACCAGGAATAGATCATAATAACCGGAATCCTCGACAAAGCGCTTGAAATGCTCCCGATAATGCGCATCGAGTTGGCGATACGCAAGCGATTCCGTGCCGCTACTTGCATATACGGTGGCAAATTCACGCATGGCTATGCGTGTGGTAATGGCGACCTGAATTACCCGGGCATCGAGGATGCGCTCGCGGAAATAACTATCGATTTGCTCAGCCTTCATATCGGCGATAGCCGAGACTTGCTGGATCGCGGTTTTCTGCGTCTCGGTTTCGAAAGTGCTCAACAAGCTGTAGCCGATGACCAGGATGGGAAGCAGGGAGACCGCAGCGAACCAGACAGCGAAGCGTTGAGTAAGCGAGGTGAAACTTACCATGGCGGAGGACTCACGACGGTTCCGAGCAGATGGTTCCATTCTTCGTGCGACCGGTAGGCGGGAAATGGCTCCGGTTCGAGCGGCCGGCCAGAATCCCAGACGACGTCGATTTGACCGTCTTCACGAGATTTGCCGACGCGCGCCACTTTCCACACATGGCGCGTGACCGGATCTAGCGAGACCACTCCTTCAGGTGCGAGCAGACTTTGGCGTAAAATGGTTCGCTGCACCTTCTGCAAGTCGCCAGAGTTCGCCTCGAGCGCCGCATGGACCCACATTTGCATATTAATGTAGGAAGCTTCAGCCGGGCTGTCAAGCAAGGAGCGCTCGCCAAAGCGGTCACGGAATCGCTTTACGAAAGCTTGATTCTCATGAGTGGGAATAGTGCGGAAATAATTCCGCGCGGCGTAGTGACCTGCCATCGGCGCAGTCTCAACGCCTTTCAGCTCCACCTCGGTGACGCTGAACGACAAGACCGGTATCCTGGTAGCTACAATTTCTTTCTTTTTAAGCGTTTTAAAGAACGCATCATTATCAGCGCTACTGATAGTATTAAATATAATATCCGGCTGCCGCTCCGCAATATCCGCCACCAGATCGTCCATCTCGGCGCTCCCTAACGGAAGAAAGCGCTCGCCCACCACTGTCGCGCCATGCGCGCCCACCAGATCCGTGATAAGGATATGCAGCACTCGCGAAAAGGAATAGTCCGACCCTGCCAGATAGACGCGCTTGCCATGCTTGGCCGGATCAGTCTCCTTGACGAGATTTTCCAGCGCCCAATGCACGGCGGGCATGACCAGCTGATTGGGCACCGCGCCGCCGTAGATGATATTCCGCGACTGCTCCATGCCTTCATACCGCAGCGCATAAAAGAGCAGATGATCGTGTTCTTCGACGACTTTTTTCACTTTTTTCCGGCAGGCCGATGTCCAGCACCCGAATAAGGCCTGCACGTGTTCCTCAGTAATCAGGCGCGTCGCCTCCTGGGCGCAATACTCAGCGTCAGACCGGCAATCCGCCACCACGGCCTCGATCTTCCGTCCCCCGATACCGCCCGCCGCGTTGGCCTCTTCGATGGCGAGTTGGATCGCATCGACCAAGGGCTTTTCGCTCGCTGCCATGGGACCCGACAGAGAGTGGAGCACCCCAATCCTGATGCTCAGCTTTCCGCTCGAATAATGATGCCAGACCAGGACACCGCCGACCACCAGAACAATCAGTAAAACAAGAGACATGCGCGATTTTCGGCTGATATTCATTGTTTCTTTTTGTGGATACGAATAATCACGAAGACTCCGTGGTGTCTATGTTTCTATCATAGACACAATAGCTGCGTTATGGAACAGGTCAGAAAAATCTTTCATGACAAGTTCGGCCATGAGGGTGGCTGTGTGCTGGAAGTATGGACCGGCATCGCAATAAATTGTAGCAAAATTAACGAAGCACGCTGCGCCATAAGAAATTTCGATTACAGTCAAGAGACACTTTCACATGAGCGCTTTCAAATGAGCGGCTACGCTTCTTCCCAGTGCGGGCAAGGCATATCCCCCTTCCAGCGCGGATACGATACGGCCGCCGGCATATTTTTGCGCAATCTCCCTTATCCTCTCGGTCGCCCATGTGTAATCCGCCTCCACCAGTTTCAATGAAGCAAGCTCGTCATCTGCGTGCGCATCGAATCCGGCCGAAATGAACAGCATCTGCGGCTGGAATCTTTCCAGCGCGGGCAGCCAGAATTGGCATACCGCTTCGCGGAACAGGTCGCCATCACTACCGGCAGCCAGCGAAATATTGACCATACGTTCCGAACGTCCCTTCACCCCGCTATATGGGTACAGAGGGTATTGGAAAGTGGAAACCATCATGACTCGGGGGTCATCCCGGAAAATGTTCTCTGTGCCATTGCCGTGATGCACATCGAAATCCACCACAGCGACACGCCCCAGATCATGCGCCTCGATAGCGTGCGCGACCCCTGCCGCGATATTGTTAAAAAGGCAGAAGCCCATCGCGCGATTGCGTTCCGCATGATGGCCTGGAGGACGAATACTGCAGAAGGCGTTTTCCGCCTGCTTTCCTGCCACCAGATCCGTTGCCAGGATTACCGCTCCTACCGCGCGATAAGCGGATTGCAGGCTGTACCGGTTCATCGCCGTGTCTGGATCGAGATTTACGAGGTCCCCTGAAAGCGCCTGCTGCCCAGCGGCATCCAGCAACGCGATATACTCTGGTGAATGCACCCGTTCTAGTTGCCCGAGGGTCGCCAGTGGTGCAAGATGGCGCTCCAGTTTATCCATCATGCCGGAACCGGTCAGCTCATTCTCAATCGCCACGAGCCGCGCGGGAGACTCGGGATGGTGTAAACCCATATCATGCAGCAGGCAATCGGGGTGTGAAACAAAGGCGGTATGCATATTGAACTCCTTTTTTATGTCCCGTCACGCGCTCATGCTCTACTTTGGCGCGTTCTTTACGCCGTCGGCTTCTTACAAATTGGAAAGCAACATTCTGTCCGTGATAATCTCATAAAATAAGAGCCGCAGAATAAGCTCGCCATCATGCTCATTCGCGACTGAACCGGCAACCCGGCCAGCTTATTCAGAGGTCCCCAAAAAAAAGGCGTTCGATGTCTCTTCTTCGACAACTCCGGTTGACGGTTATCCTGGTTACCCTGGCAAGTTTCACGGGCAGCTTTGCCATAAGCCTGCTCAGTGCACGAAGCTATCTGGAACAGCAACTCCATCAAAAAAATATCGATAGCGCCAATTCCCTCGCCCACTCTATCTCACAACTGAGCAAGGATACGGTCACGATCGGTCTGCAGATCGAGGCGCTTTTCGATAGCGGTCAATATGAGGCGATCTCGATCACTTCGCCGGATGGCAGGGTGATTGCCGAACGTGTACGTGATCGGAAAGAAAGCACCGTGCCCAAGTGGTTTATCGATATCTTCCCCGTCAACGCTGAAGCCGGCATCGCTCAGATTTCAGACGGCTGGATGCATTTCGGTGTCCTCAGGGTTGCTGCTAATGCCCAGTTCGCCCATCAGGCTCTCTGGGATCAAATGGAAACGTTATTGATCTGGTTTCTGGCTGCGGGCATATTCTGCGGGCTCATCGGCATATTGATACTGCAGCGTATTAAAAAGCCATTGGCGGCAATGGTCGAGCAAGCTGAAGCGATTACGGAACGGCGTTTTCTCACCATTTCCGACTCCCGCATACCGGAATTGCGCACCATCGCGCACGCAACGAATGACATGATAAGACGCTTGCATAACAGGGCCTTAGAGGAAGCGTCCCGGATGGAGAACGTGCGCAAGCTGATAAATTACGACCCGGTCACGGGCCTGGCTAATCGCGCCCACTTCATGAATCGGTTTCTCGAAATTCTGGACGACCAAGGGAGCGAAGGCGCCACTCAGGACGAAAATGGTAACGATACCGTTTCCGGCAAGGCCAGCGTAGATATGGCTTCGAGCCAGAGCGTCGAAGATGCAACTCTGGTCCATGATAGCGAAGATGGCGGAAATACCGTCCGGAGCGAGGAAGATAAAGAAATCGTGACCGTAGCGAA
>JBDTHR010000003.1:0-6107 GCA_039936855.1 Nitrosospira sp.
GTCCCAGGCGGCAGGCCGAGGCCATTATATCTTTCGGCGGTGCATCGAAAGTATCGCTGAAGCGTATCTGCTCCGGCGGAGGCGGCTCAAACAGAGTTCGAAGTAATGCCCTACGTTCAATCAGTGGTGCCTTTCTTAAATCATACCCATCGTAGAACGGTATATCGACCAAGTAATAAGTAATGCCCTGAGTCCGGGCGCTATCAAATGCATTTTGCAAAGTCTGAAAATCAGGTATGTTTTTGTCATTCAACACGACGATTTCGCCATCGAGCCATCCGGACTTCAGCCTCATCCTCGCTATTGCTTTTACAAGATGAGGCAATTTCTCTGACCAGTCATTCCCATTTCGAGTAAACAGTTTAATGTCCCTGCCATCTATCCTGGTCAACATCCGATAGCCGTCGAACTTGATTTCGTAAATCCATTCAGCCGGATCACTGGGAGGCCCATCCACCAGCGTAGCGAGTTGTGGGCGCAGAACGCGAGGGAGGTCCGCTTTAACTGCGTTTTCCGGCAGGGCCGGTTCGTTTTTTCCGGACTTTGATCTGATTTTGGACGATGTCGTACTCACTGATCCAACTGCTCTTTGAACCTCCAGGGGTTCAAGCCCGGCGACACTATCAGGCATTTCGTCCACCACGCTATATTCGCTGGAAGAGCGAACATAATAATCTTTTTCCTTGATAAGCAGCCACGCCTCCTGTTTTTCTTTCTCCTTCCTTCTCATGCGTACCAGTGTCCAGTGGCCCTTCAATTTATGTCCGCGCAACTCGAACTTCAGCTTGCCATCATGATAGCCTTTGTGAGGATCCTCAAGAGGAATCCATGTTCCCTCGTCCCAGATGATGACTTTACCCGCACCATACTGCCCGCGCGGAATCTCACCTTCAAAACGGTTGTATGACACGGGATGATCTTCAACATGGATCGCCATGCGTTTGTCATTCGGGTCGTAGCTGGGACCTTTGGGTACGGCCCAACTTTTCATTGCTCCATCAAGCTCAAGCCTAAAATCGTAATGGAGCCGCGTTGCCCAGTGCTTCTGCACGACAAATGATAAGGCTGCCTTGTTCGGCTTACTGCTGGCACCAATGCCAGAAGGTTCGGATGTTATGGAAAAATCACGTTTTTCCCGATAGGCCTTCAGCGAATCCGGCTTTGACATTTTTCAGCCTGAATCCGGTGGTTGGACAGGGGAAGTGTACGGTTTTTGAGGTGCAGGGCAAGACGCGACGACGCGGAATGAGACCGCGCAGGGCGGAGCAGTGCCTTCCGCAGGAAGGTGCGACCCCGAAGCGGGATGCGGGCGCCCCCTTGCGTGTGGAACGCGATCGCGGCATCCCCTAAGCTGCCCGATCCCCGCTTCGCGGAACCCCTCAGGCGACGCTTCAAGACGCCATTCCATTCCAGGGAGTTGCAACGTAGCCATGTGACGCAAAAACTGTGCAATTCACCCCGTAGCGACCGCACCTGGAAGGTAAGTGCCAGACAATATGAAATATTGTTATTAGTCATAACACTGATTTATTAAATGAGCGGTCAACTACCGGATTCAGGTTCAAGGCTTATTCAGAGGTTTCCTATGCGCGGCGCTTGTGCGCACTTTTGGTCGACGCGGGTACATTGTCCACATCCCCCTTCGCCGATTTTTTGCCCGACGCCTTGCCACTGCTCTCCTTATCTCTGCTTTTCTTCAGGCTGAGCTGCAGCAATTCCGTAAGATCAAGTATCTGCGCACTGCCAGGCGTCGTTTCGGATTCTTCCGGTTGGGCCACGGTCTGTATGTCGCCCGTTTCGACTTTTTCATGGACGAGTTTCATGATTTCCTCCTTGAAAGAATCGCGAAACTCTTCGGGATGCCATTTTCCGCTCATGTCCATCACCAATTGCTCGGCCATTTTCAATTCCTTATCGGTAATGCCTGCCTCTTTCGTTCCCTCAGGCGGAAAGCTTAATTTCTCCCGACTGCGTATCTCGTCGCCCCATCGCAGCAGATTCAGCACGAGCGCGGGTCCTGATGGCACGAGAGCGGCCAGATGCTGTTTTGTTTGAATGACTACCCGAGCAATACCGATGCGGCGGGTCTTGAGAAGGGTCTCGCGCAGGAGCGCATAGACCTTGATTCCTTTATTGATCGGAACGACATAATAAGGGCGTTCAAAATAATCGATCGGGATATCAGCGACTGGTACGAACATCTCGATCTCAATCGTTTGAGTGGCCGCCGGGTAAGCAGCAGCGATTTCCTCCTGGCTCAGCACGACATACTGCCCGTCTTCATATTCAATGCCTTTGACGATATTTTCCTTGTCTATTTCTTTTCCAGTCTTCTTGTTGATGCGCTTGTAGCCAACCGGATCCATGCTGCGCTTGTCCAGCCAGTCGAAATCCAGCCCCTGGTCTGCCGTCGCCGAATGGAGGGCTACGGGTATATGCACCAGGCCGAAGCTTATTGCACCCTTCCATAGTGCGCGACTGCTTGAAGCAGGAATAGCCATGGTTCACTCCCTTTACTTCCACGAAAAATAACACTCTCCAATCTGGAAAATCAGCCGACATCGGCGAAGTCGTGCGGTATCTATAGTATTCATATGCACAGCAAATCTCTTCGCCGATGCATAAATCCCTGGGTTGCGAACCATCAAATGGTACGCAAGGGACGGCTAGCTTCAGCGATGTTTCACTCAACTATTTATCCTGCTCTACACCCGTTTGCTTGTATGTGCGATTGCGCACGAAGTGAAGGGCCGCGATGAACTGGTTTACGTTTTTGCAAAATGCGCGGTGAGCCACTGGCCCGACCATACGGTGACAATGCTATTCAGAGCCAAATTATTACAGCGCTTTGTGTTCTTCCGTACGGAATGATCAGCTAACTGATGAGAGGATATTCAGGTCAATTTCTGAATCAGTCGCACCGCCTGGTTGCGACGAAAACGGCTCCAAGCACGGTCGAGTGAAAAGACTTCCATAAGGTCGCCTCGTAAGACCAATAAACGAAGATTCATAATAGCAAAAGCCAAAAACAGCAGTTATATAACTCTGTGCCATCCACGAAGCCTCCTGAGGATTAAATGAATATGGATTATTTTTCCCTGCTACAATGGCCTGCGATGGTGATCAACATACTCGCGGTCTGGTTGCTGACTTACCAGTCCAAGCGCAGGCGAAATGCCGGCTTTTGGTGCTCTCTCCTCAGCAACGTCTTGTGGATCGCCTGGGGATGGTATGCTCAGGCTTTAGCAGTTATTGGCCTCCAGATAGCCTTGGCTGCGCTGAATATCCGTGGCGTCAAAAAGACGGATGAAAAAACTTAGATAACGCCAGTCGACGTCTTCGCCGTTTCTTCCTTTTTTGGCCTATACCGTCATAGTTTGTGCAAAATGAAGTTCCAGGCATGGAAAGATCTTTTGCAATCCGAGCAAGCAAAATATTGTTAATTTCCGGTATTGGTTGCCTGGCTCTCATGGTTGCTTCTAATAATGTTCTCGATTACCAATCGAATTTCCGGTTCGTTCAGCACGTGATGTCGATGGATACGGTATATCCGGGCAACACGCTCAAGTATCGCGCCATCACTGAACCGCTTCTGCATTCCGCTATATATATACTTATCATATTCTCCGAATTCGTCGTTGCCATACTGTGTCTTTCAGGCGCCTTGCAATTGCTTCGCCATATCCGGGATGACGCCCTGACATTTGATAAAGCCAAATCTCTCTCCATCCTGGGGTTATCCTGCGGTTTTGCCGTATGGTTTTTTGGCTTTCTTGTAGTCGGTGCGGAATGGTTCTGCATGTGGCAATCACCGGACTGGAATGGCCAGGAATCTGCGTTCCGATTTGTAGTTTGCATAGTGCTGGTGCTAATTTTCACCGTACAAAGTGATAAAATCGGCTGAATCGGCTAGTAGCCTGTCGGACTTAAAGAATCGCAGCGAAAAAGTGACTGGCTGAGGGCGGATTTTGAGGATTTTGAAGGCCAATAGCTATTCTATTGGCCGAAAAAGCAGCGAAATATGAACCCGCCAGACGCTTTTGCAGCCGATTTCCTTTAAGTCCGACAGGCTACTACCATCGCGGAAATTGGGCCATCAATTACCACTGGCGTATAATTGCCAGCCTCTATTTTGTTATCTTCACTTCTTGCCTTCATGATGGGGCCGAATACCGCCCGTCAATAATCTGTAAACCCAAGCGATGCGAACTCTATACACTTATTGCATGCTTTTTCCGCGACGCACCGCGTACGTCCTGGTCGCGCTGCTGGCGGCGGGTATCGCCGAAGGGCTCAGTCTGACCGCACTACTCCCTTTACTTTCGATTGCGGTGGGCGATAACGCGAATTCCGACATTGGCAAGCGAATCGTCGACGTGCTGCAAGGGATTGGCATCGCACCAACCATTGGCGTCATGCTGCTGATCATCGTCGGAGGCATGATCATCAAGAGCCTGATATTGTTGATGGCCAACAGGCAAGTTGGTTATACAGTCGCGCATGTCGCAACTGCGCTTCGCCTTGAGTTGATCGACGCGCTGCTCGCGAGCCGCTGGCAATATTATCTGCGTCAACCCATGGGTTCCCTTGCGAATTCGGTCGCCACCGAAGCATACCGGGCGGCCAACGGTTTTGAACACAGCGTCACCGTGTTGGCGCTGGTGATACAAGTTCTCGTCTATGGAACCGTAGCCATGTTCGTTTCATGGCAGGCAACGCTTACCTCATTGCTTGTCGGCGTGGTAATGCTGCGGTTGCTGCATCAACTAATCCGCGCTACCCGCCGGGCTGGGACCAAGCAGACGCAACTGATGCGGCACCTGCTGACTTATCTTTCCGATGTGCTCGGATCGGTCAAATCGCTGAAAGCCATGGCGCGGGACAATGTGGCAGAGGCCATCCTGCGCGACCAGACCAAGCAACTGGAAAAAGCCACCCGGCGCGAAATCATGGCGCGGGAAGCTTTGATGGCTTTGCAGGAACCCATACTGGCTACCCTGATAGCGTCAGGTTTATATCTGGCCCTATCCATATGGGAACTTTCGTTGCCCGCTGTGATGGTTATGGTCTTTCTGCTTACCCGCCTTCTGAGCCTGCTCAATAAAACGCAGCGCAAATACCAGAATCTGGCGGCACAGGAGAGTGCCTACTGGGCTTTGCGCACAGCGATTGAAGAGGCGCGTGCCGCAGCGGAGAGAACGACAGGCACCCGCCAGCCTACTCTTAAAAATGGGATCAGCTTACGTCACATCGATTTCGATTACGGCGCAAAATCCATTTTCCAGGATCTCAATCTCGAGATTCCTGTCAATACATTCACCACCATTGCAGGACCATCGGGGGTTGGCAAAAGTACCATGCTGGATTTGTTGTGTGGACTGGCTGAACCAAAATCAGGGGATATGCTCATCGATGGCGTACCTATGCGTGAAATCAATCCACGCGACTGGCGACGCATGATCGGCTATGTCGCGCAGGAAAATGTTCTGCTTCATGACACCATTCTCAGCAACATACTCGTCGGCGCGCCTGACCTGGTTGAAGCCGATGCGGAAAGAGCATTGCGCCAAGCGGGAGCCTGGGATTTCGTAACCGCCCTTCCGGAAGGAATGCAGACAATTGTCGGTGAACGCGGGGGGTTGCTGTCGGGGGGGCAGCGTCAACGGATCGCTATAGCCAGGGCGCTGGCTCACCAGCCGCTTTTTCTGCTGCTTGACGAACCGACCAGCGCGCTCGATCCTGAAAGTGAGCGGTTAGTTTGCGCCACGCTCAAGATACTGGCAAATGATCTTACCGTGGTTGCCGTTTCTCATCAGCCTGCGCTAATAAATGCGGCGGATTACATATTCACCCTTTCAAAGGGTAAAGCCGAGCGGCTGCAACATCCATCCGAGGTTGAGAATGAATCAGATGCCATATCCGTATCACGCAGGGGAGCAACCTCGGTTTTCCGTTGATTTGAAAAATCATGACGGCAAACCAAAAAAAGTTTGCTGCCTAAGGTGCGCCGCACGCTTGGGTGAATCTGATAGCTTGTAACAAGCTGTACCGGTCGCGGGTCCGGATGATGCAGCATTAACCTAAATCCGGTAGTTGTCCGCTCATCT
>JBDTHR010000004.1:0-5937 GCA_039936855.1 Nitrosospira sp.
CGACGCTTCGGGGCGCCGTTCCATTCCAAGAAGTTGCAACGCAGCCATGTGCCGCAAAAACTGTGCAATTCACCCCGTAGCGCCCTCACCAGGAAGGTGAGCGTCAAATAATATGAAATATTGTTATTAATCACGACACTGATCTATTAAATGAGCGGTCAACTACCGGATTTAGGATTATAGGAATTAAAGGCGGACAGATCAGTCAGATGGAATATGACGCGGCGCTTCCTTGGGAGCAATCATGTTTGAAGTGTAAGCGTGGAATGCTGCCAGTCTTAATCAAGCCGATAGAAACAACTTGGCTGACCAGGAGAATCGAATTCCAATCTTCAAACAAGATCGAATTTGAAAGCAAGACCCGGAGTGCGACAGGCTGCCGACATTGATAAATTGATAACAGTTACCAATGTCATGCAACTTTTAAAGGAGCACATCATGAACACTTTGGCAAAAAAAGCACAACGCACTGCTGAGACGGTTAGTGACCCCCGTTGGGCCTCCGTTATCGCGCGTGATACCGAAGCTGACGGCAAGTTTTATTACGCAGTCAGGACCACGGGCGTGTATTGCCGTCCTTCCTGCGCAGCCCGTCCGGCGCGACCGGAGAATGTCAGTTTTTACGGAACACGTGAAGAAGCGGAGAAGGCAGGTTTCAGGGCCTGTAAACGCTGCCAGCCGGACAAGCCCCCGCGGACTGAACAATATGCGACCAAGGTCACGCAAGCCTGCCGCATTATCGAAGAATCGGAAACGGCCCCAACCTTGGAAAAGCTGGCGATGCAGGTTGGCATGAGTACCTATCACTTTCATCGCATGTTCAAACAAGTCGCCGGGCTGACGCCAAGACAATATGCGGCGGCGCAGCGCGAGAAAAAGGTGCGCGATGAACTTGGTCGCGGCAGTGCAGTAACGGATGCCATTTTTGATGCGGGCTACAATTCCAATAGCCGCTTCTACGAAAAATCCAACCAGGTTCTGGGCATGACGCCGAGCAGTTATCGTGCTGGCGGCACGGATACCGAAATTCGCTTTGCCGTTGGGGAATGTTCACTCGGATCGATATTGGTTGCTCAAAGCAGTCGTGGCGTTTGCGCGATTCTCCTGGGTGATGATCCCGATAAGCTGGTACATGACCTGCAGGATGGTTTTTCGTATGCCAACCTCATCGGCTGTGATGCTGATTTTGAGGAACTTGTCGCGAAGGTGGTCGGTTTTATCGAGGCGCCGGGTATCGGCCTGGATCTGCCGCTGGATGTGCGCGGCACCGTGTTTCAGCAACGGGTGTGGCAGGCGCTGCGCGAAATTCCAGTGGGACAGACCGTAAGTTACACTGATATCGCCAGGTGCATCGGCGCGCCGAAGTCGGTGCGGGCCGTGGCGCAGGCATGCGCGACAAACAAATTGGCAGTCGCGATTCCGTGTCATCGGGTGGTGCGTAACGACGGAGCGCTGGCAGGTTACCGCTGGGGCGTGGAGCGCAAGCGCAGCCTTCTTGAGAAAGAGGCGGAGGCGAAGATGCAAGCATGAATACCTCGGCGGGCGAGTTGTGGAGTATCGCTCCCGCGCGGGATACGGCACACCGGGTGAGTGCGTTTGATTGGGCGCGGATATCGAAGGATCTGGACGCGCAGGGCTGCGCGGTAATTGAACGACTTATTTCTCCTGAGGAATGCGACGCACTGGCACGATTATATGTGCGGGATGACATTTTCAGAAGCCGGGTCGTCATGGCACACCACGGTTTCGGGCGTGGGGAATACAAGTATTTCAGCTATCCGTTGCCCGGCATCATCACCGAACTGCGCACGTCGATATATCCTAGGCTTGTGCCGATCGCCAATCGCTGGAATGAAGCAATGGGCATAGCGGTGCGCTATCCGGAGAAACTTGCTGATTTCCTCAAACGCTGCCACGAAGCGGGTCAGCTTCGCCCGACCCCTTTGTTGTTGCAATATGAGCCGGGTGATTATAATTGCCTGCATCAAGACTTGTACGGAGAGCATGTATTTCCGATCCAGATCACCATATTATTATCCGAGCCGGGCCGGGATTTCACGGGGGGCGAATTCGTACTGACCGAGCAGCGGCCGCGCATGCAATCGCGCCCCGAGGTCGTGCCCTTGAGGCAGGGAGACGCGGTGGCGTTTGCCGTGCATCATCGGCCTGTGCAAGGTACACGGGGCGTATATCGGGTCAACTTGCGCCACGGCGTCAGCCGCATCCGCTCGGGCCGTCGTCATACCGCCGGCATCATTTTTCATGATGCAATTTGAGAGCCAAAGGGATAAACATGACGCTCAGCCTGTTTGAAGGCGTGACGCAATGCCAGGCTCAGCGGGAGGAGCTGTGCCCCGGCGCGACCGTGCTGCGTGGCTTTGCGATGCGGGATGAAGCTGCCATTTTTGCACAATTATGTGATATCGCAATCGCTGCGCCATTTCGCCATATGGTTACACCGGGCGGTTTCCGAATGTCCGTCGCGATAACGAATTGTGGTTCTTTTGGTTGGGTAACGGATCGCACGGGCTATCGCTATGATGGCGCAGACCCGGAAAACGGCAAGCCATGGCCTTCCATGCCGGGCGTATTCCTGAAGCTGGCGCAAGATGCCGCGGCAACTGCCGGCTTTCCGAATTACGCGCCAGATGCATGTCTCGTCAATCGCTATGAACCGGGGGCGCGGCTATCGCTGCATCAGGACAAGAATGAGCGAGACTTCGGCGCGCCTATCGTTTCCGTGTCGCTTGGGATTTCGGCTGTGTTTTTATGGGGTGGCTTGCGGCGCGGGGATAAGCCGGTGCGCATACAATTGACACATGGTGACGTGATGGTGTGGGGCGG
Source organism: Nitrosospira sp. (assembly GCA_039936855.1). Lineage (GTDB taxonomy): Bacteria > Pseudomonadota > Gammaproteobacteria > Burkholderiales > Nitrosomonadaceae > Nitrosospira. The sequence continues at coordinate 2,845 of JBDTHR010000004.1, forward strand.
ACCGGCGAGGCTGCACTACCATGGCGTGCTCCCGCTTAAGGATGGGTATCATCCCCTTGCGGGTGCCTGCCGGATAAACCTGACCTTTCGTAAGGCGGCTTGAGGGTTTCCGAATAAACGAAGACAAAGATACAAAGATACAAAGATACAAAGAGAGACAGGGTGAATCTGCCTGAACGAAATTTATTGATAGCATACGGTTTGGCATTCGGCATAATGATGTCATTCGGGCCGGCCGCCCATGCGCAACAGGCTGAGGTTATCTCCGGCGGTACAGCGGGCCTTTAGCGTCCTGATAATCAGGCAAAACAGAAAGGAGCTTTCACCGGCGGCACATGCGTCATCGAAACCGGCGCGTTCCCTTATCGGCTGGGGCACGAAACGGCCGTAATCATTCAAATTCATATCGGATTAATGTCATTTCACAAACGATCAGGAGACAGCACGTCATGAATCAGACGATTCTCTTTGCAGCTTTTTTTGCGCTCACTGCCGCATTCACAGCAAATGCGGGCGTACTGGAAAATGGGAGCTGGTCCGCTAGCGGATGCGGCGCCATGCCGGAAACACCGGTTATCGACTCGGGTAGCGTGGATGCTTTCAATCGAAGCGTCGGTGCAATTAACGCCTGGCAAAAACAAATGCAGGTCTACCATGACTGCATGATCAAGGAAGCAAATGCCGACAGCGTAACTATCAATCAGTCTGCAACGGCAGGGCAGGGGCGGATAAACGGGATAGTGGAAAAGATAAATGCGGAAGTCGCCGCCGGAAAGCAGAAAGTAGAGCAGAGCCAAAGCGCTTCTCCACCTTTATCTTCCCCACCGGGGGCAGCCCCTGGCAGTCTGGGGTATTAAGCCCAGATAATTCATTTAGGCGGCTCTGCGAGCCTACGCGAGTGCTGGCGACCAGTCTGCGGCTATTTTCACCGCCATTCTTGCTACCCACGCGGCGTCCATAGACCAGGCTATGGACTTCTCCCAACCGGCAAAACTGTCTCGCAACCTGCCTCGCCATCATCTCGCGTCCTAATGAATTATCCGGGTTAAACGAAAGAGGTTATTCTTTCGGCTCATGGCGGCAAGGATGCTATATATGCCGATTATGCCAATGACAGCTTCACCAACAGCTGAACAATTCGAAATATCGGGAACGGCCTGGTCTGTTCCTTCTTCATATTGGAAGTATCGGCCACAAGTCAAAATCATTGAAGGCATTAAATTCGATATTGGCCGCTGAGGTAGTCGTATTGCTCATTCTGGCATCGGCATCAGGTTCCTTGTTGGCACATCCGGATGTTGAGCCGGATACTCAGCTACCGGCTCGGCCAGTCGCCCAGCCAAGCGCCTCATCGTCAAGCGCTCCGCCCACCCTCCATCCTGTTGTCATTACGGGAACTCGCATAGAACAATCGAGTTTCTTGCTGCCCATGTCCATTGACGTGGTGGAGGGGTTGGTGATCCAGGACTCCCAGCCACGCGTCAATCTCTCTGAAGCGCTCGCGCGCGTTCCCGGCCTGGTCATTCAAAACCGCCAGAATTATGCGCAGGATCTGCAGGTATCCAGCCGCGGCTTTGGCGCACGCTCCACTTTCGGCATTCGCGGCATACGGATGATTGTTGACGACATCCCTGCCTCTATGCCGGACGGGCAGGGTCAGGCTGCCAACATCAACCTGGGCTCGACCAAGCGCATTGAAGTGCTGCGCGGCCCCTTCTCGGCTATCTATGGCAATGCCTCCGGCGGCGTGATACAGGCATTCACCGAAGACGGACCAGCGGAACACACGATATCCGACACGCTGCTTGGGGGCAGCTATGGCACGACGCGCGGTGAGATCAAGCTTGGCGGCACGCTGGGTGGGTCGGGTGCAGCAGGTACAGCAGGCGCAGTAGCAGGCCCGTTCAACTATGTGGTCGATATTTCACGTTTTCAAACGGATGGCTACCGCGACCACAGCGCCGCTACACGCTACCAGGCAAGTGCAAAACTTACCTACCGGGTCAATCAAGACGCCACGCTCACCTTGATAGCAAACGAGTTGCACCAGGGCAATACGCAGGATCCGCTCGGGCTCACGCGTGCTCAGGTGAGCGCTAATCCGCGCCAGGCGGATACAACTGCAACTACCTTCAATACCCGCAAGAGCATCGACAATACGCAGGGCGGCCTCGTCTATACGCATAGGTTTTCATCCGCTAACACTGTCAAGCTCATAGGTTATACGGGAACCCGGCAGATTGAGCAGTTTCTCGCCGTGCCGCGCGGCGCGCAGATTCCGGTCACGAGCTCGGGGGGCGTTGTCGATCTGGATCGTGAATTTGGCGGACTCGGTTTGAGATGGATGCATCGCAGCAGCGGGGAGCGTCCTCTGACGGTCACTGCAAGTATCGATTATGAGATTTCCAAGGAAAGGCGCAAGGGATTCGAGAATTTCTCGGGGATGGCGTTGGGCGTACGCGGAAACATGCGCCGCAACGAGGATGATACGGTCTCCAGCTTCAGTCAATACGTGCAAGCCGAGTGGCAGTTCGCGCCAGCGTGGATACTTTCTGCCGGCGTGCGCCATACGGAAGTGAAATTCAGGTCGGAGGATTTCTTTATCCAGTCCGATAACACCAATGACAGCGGCAATCTGACTTTCCGCAGTATTATTCCGATACTGGGACTGCTGTATAAGGCAACGCCCACGCTCAATCTGTACGTCAGCGGGGGGGAAGGTTTTGAGACACCGACTTTTGCCGAGCTTGCCTACAGGCCGGATGGTGCAACAGGTCTCAATTTCGCGCTTCGGCCGAGCAAGAGCCGCAATGTCGAAGCAGGGGTTAAATGGTTGGCTACGAGCAATACGCGTGTCAATCTGGCACTTTTTGAAACGCGGGTTAGCGATGAGATACTGCCCGCGACGAATTCCGGCGGCCGAACCACGTTTCAGAATGCGGCCGACACGAAGCGCCGCGGTGTGGAATTTTCAGCCGACTCTCGTTTTGGCGCTGATCTCTCTGCCTTTTTATCTTATACCTATCTCGATGCTGAATTCCAGGATTCGTATACCTACCTCCGAACCGGAGGGCTTTCCACAACCGTAGCCAA
>JBDTHR010000005.1:0-12567 GCA_039936855.1 Nitrosospira sp.
AGGAATTTCCTTCACGCTACAGTGCCGATGTAAGCCGCCGTCACCGGTGGATTCGCGGCGACTGGCAGCTCGCCAGTTGGTTGTTGTGGCGCGTACCCGGGCCGCAGGGGCGCTATCTTCCCAATCCGCTGTCAGCATTGTCGAGGTGGAAGCTGATGGATAATCTTCGGCGCAGCCTGGTTCCGGTAGCCATGACGTTACTTTTGTTATTGGGGTGGATGGTACTCACCGATGCATGGTTCTGGACGCTGGTTGTTATGGGTACGCTGTTTATTCCTGCTGCGATAACCGTCATAGTGGACTTGCTGAACAAACCAAAAGAAGTCACGCTGCGTTCTCACCTCATTACCTCCAGACGCACCGCTGGCCGGCAATTCGGGCAGGCAGCATTCACACTTGCATGCCTTCCATACGAGGCTTATTTCAGTCTCGATGCGATTCTGCGTACGCACACGCGTCTATTTATCACTCACCGCGGGCTTCTTGAATGGAATCCTTCCCATTATGCGGAACGTGGGACCGATCCGGTTGACAAGAAGGGTGTACGCAGTGGCCTCGTCGCTTCCTTTCGATTGATGTGGATAGCACCTGTAACGGCAATAGCTGCGGTAGCAGGAATGATGGTTACAGCGCCATTGACATTGATAGGGACATTGCCTGTATTGCTGTTATGGGTTGGGTCTCCCGCGATTGCCTGGTGGATAAGCCAGCCGCTTCCTCCCCGCAGCACGGAATTAACCACTGGCCAGATACATTTTTTGCGTCAAATCGCACGCAGGACGTGGCTCTTCTTCGAGACCTTCGTAGGCCCGGAGGATAATTGGCTTCCACCTGACAATTTTCAGGAGTATCCGGTCGCGACTACCGCGCATCGGACGTCGCCGACCAATATGGGTTTGGCGCTACTGGCTAATGTTACCGCCTACGACTTCGGCTATATCGGTACCGGTCAGCTCATTGAACGCACCATGAATACGTTAGAGTCGATGGAAACACTTGAACGGTATGCCGGTCATTTCTACAATTGGTACGATACAAGGACAAAGACGCCATTGACGCGTTATGTCTCTACAGTGGATAGCGGCAACCTCGCGGGCCACCTGCTGACATTACGCGCTGGTCTATTGGAAGTACCCGATGAGCCGATTATTCACGAGCGTTTATTTCTGGCACTGGCCGATACACTGCAGATACTTGAAAAAACGGCTGGTTCCGTTCCTGCAAATTCTTCTTTGGCACAATTCGAAAAAGCGCTCGCGATCGCAGCAGAGATGCACCCAATCACAATCGCGAGCGTGCGGGTTGATCTTGATCGATTAGTTACCTACTCCAGGGCGATTATGGGCGAGATTGCCAAAGAGCCGGTAACTTCAGCCTCCAGCGAAGCTCCTGAGTGGGCAGCGGCGTTAAATAAGCAATGTGAAAGCGCACTGGCGGAATTGATCAGCCTTGTGCCTCAATCCCTGCTGGCGGCGGCAAGGGATGATGAGGATGTAACACATCTGACGGGAAACCCCTCCTTGCGACAACTTGCGAGCCAGGGTAGCGCGGTTGCACTTGATCAACTGGCCAACCTTGAACGCCTGGCACGTCAGGCAGGCGACATGGCCAAGATGGATTATGGCTTCCTGTTCAACCAGGCGCAACGGCAACTCGCAATAGGATATAACGTCGGTGAGCATCGACTGGATGCCAGCTACTATGATCTGCTCGCATCGGAGGCAAGACTTTGCAATTTTGTCGCAATTGCTCAAGGGCAGTTGCCGCAGGAAAGCTGGTTTGCCTTGGGGCGCATGCTTACCAGTTATGGTGGCGAAGCAACTTTACTATCCTGGAGCGGCTCGATGTTCGAGTATCTCATGCCGCTGCTGGTGATGCCCACGTTCGATAATACACTCCTGGATCAGACCTGCAAGGGGGCAGTCAATCGCCAAATTGCGTATGGTGAGGAACGCGGCATCCCTTGGGGTATCTCCGAATCCGCTTATAATGCCGTCGACGTTCAATTCAACTACCAATATCGTGCATTTGGCGTTCCGGGGTTGGGACTCAAGCGAGGCCTCGGCGAGGATCTGGTCATTGCACCCTATGCCTCTGTGCTGGCGCTAATGGTCGCTCCGGAAGCCGCCTGCCGCAACCTTCAGCAACTTGCTACCGAGGATATGGTCGGTAAATTCGGCTTTTACGAGGCGGTCGACTATACGCCATCGCGGCTGCGCCGCGGTGAAACGCGCGCCCTGGTGCGCTCATTCATGGCTCATCACCAGGGTATGAGCTTGCTTTCCCTGGCATATTTACTGCTGGATCGCCCGATGCAACGGCGGTTCAAATCCGAGCCCTTGTTTCAGGCAACAATTTTGTTGCTTCAGGAACGTATTCCGAAGGCTACCGTTTTCAGTACACAAGTCGCAGAGCTCCCTGACGTGCGTATCATCAAGGAGCTTCCGGAGATGCCGGTCCGGCTTCTATCCAGTGCAAACACCACCATTCCAGAAATACAGCTTCTGTCAAACGGCCGTTATCACGTCATGGTAACCAATAGCGGTGCTGGAAGCAGTCGCTGGAAGGACCTTGCCGTTACCCGCTGGCGGGAAGACAGCACTTGTGACTTTTGGGGAAGTTTCTGCTATCTGCGCGATGTGGAGAGTGAAACGTTCTGGTCGAATACCTATCAGCCTACCTTGAAAGAACCCAAGCGTTATGGGGTGGTCTTTTCGGAAGGACGGGTCGAGTTCCGGCGACGAGACCTTGATTTTGACACGCATACCGAAATCACAGTTTCGCCCGAAGATGACATTGAGCTACGCCGTGTCCGCATTACTAATCGTGCCTGGACAAGCCGGACGATCGAAGTGACTTCATATGCCGAGGTAGTGCTCGCGGCGCAGGCGGGTGACGCGCAAGCACCGGCTTTCGGGAATCTTTTTGTGCAAACGGAAATACTGCCAGACCGGCATGCGATTCTATGCAGCAGGCGGCCGCGCTCCGAGCGCGACCCGGTGCCCTGGATGTTTCATTTGATGTCGGTACATGGCGTCGTTACCGAGGAAATCTCATACGAGACGGATCGCATGGTTTTCATTGGGCGAGGAAACGACGTGTCCGCACCGCAGGCGATGATAAATCCCGGTCCACTCTCCAATAGCTCAGGCTCGGTTCTCGACCCGATCGTGGCGATTCGCAAGTCCATAACCATCGAACCGGGAGAATCCGCAACAATTGATATCGTTACCGGCGCTGGAGATTCCCGTCATGCTGCCATGCATCTGGTCGAGAAGTATCAGGACCAGCACATGACTAACCGCGTCTTCGATCTTGCGTGGACTCACAGCCTGGTTGTGCTGCACCAGCTTAATGCGACTGAGTCCGACGCGCAATTATTCGGTCGGCTGGCGGGTTCGGTGCTGTATGCGAACAGTTATTTGCGCGCTGATCCCGCTGTACTCAGCAAAAACCAGCGGAGCCAGTCTGGACTCTGGGGATACGCAATTTCCGGCGATCTGCCTATTGTGCTGCTGCAGATCAGCGATAGCGCCAGTATCAATCTGGTGCGCCAACTGGTACAGGCACACTCCTACTGGCGCGTGAAGGGAATCGCCGTCGATCTGGTGATCTGGAACGAAGACCATTCGAGCTACCGCCAACTACTGCACGATCATATCATGGGCCTGGTGGCGGGAAGTGCCGAAGCTCACATGCTCGATCGCCCAGGCGGCATTTTCATCCGCCGCGCGGAACAGATCGCCTCGGAGGATCGGATCCTGATGCAAACCGTGGCGCGTGTGATTATTCTCGACAGTAATGGAAGTTTGATGGAACAGTTGACTCGCCGACTGCCCGCGGACTTGCCGGTTCCTGCGACTGCGCCGGAGCGGGTACGTCGGCCTGATTCCGGACAGAGTGTCGAACTGCCGGATAGAAAACTGCTCTTTGCCAATGGGCTTGGGGGATTTACTGCCGATGGACGCGAATATGTCATCACAACCGGAGGAGGGCAGACGACACCCGTGCCCTGGTCAAACATCCTGGCGAATCCGCAATTTGGTACGGTTATCTCAGAGAGCGGTCAAGCGTATACCTGGCGCGAAAATGCGCATGAGTTTCGCTTGACTCCATGGCACAACGATCCTGTTTGCGATGCCGGAGGAGAGACATATTACCTGCGAGATGAAGAAACCGGCGATTTCTGGTCGCCGACAGCGTTGCCAAGCCCAGGAGCAACCCCGTACGTTACGCGGCATGGATTCGGTTATAGTGTTTTTGAACATGCCGAGGATGGCATCCATTCCGAACTCTGGGTCTACGTAGCCCTAGACGCTTCCATCAAATTTACGGCGCTGAAAGTACGCAATGAATCGGGGCGGCCCCGCCAGCTTTCGGTAACCGGGTGTGTCGAGTGGGTATTGGGGGATCTGCCCGAGAAGAGCAGGATGCACATTGTTACCGAGATAGATCCCGCTAGCGGAGCACTGCTTGCTCGCAATCCTTACAGCAATGAATTTCCGGGTCAGGTTGCTTTTTTTGATGTAGACGATAAAGGCCGCAGTATCACCGGCGACCGAACCGAGTTTATCGGCCGCAATGGCAGATTGAGTAACCCGGCTGCAATGAGGGCCAAAGAACTTTCAGGACGGGTCGGGCCAGGGCTTGATCCCTGCGGCGCTATCAGGGTCCCGCTGGAATTGGTCGATGGCGAGACGAAAGAAATCGTCTTCCGGTTGGGCGCCGGAGTGAGTGCTGATGACGCCCTCAAGATCGTGCGGCGCTTTCGTGGGGTTACGGTTGCGCGTGAGGTGCTCGAAAACGTACACCGTTATTGGGTACGCACGCTGGGCACCGTACAAGTGGAGACACCCAATCCGGCGGTGAACGTGATGGTCAATGGCTGGCTGTTGTATCAGGTTATCGCCTGCCGGTTGTGGGGTCGCAGCGGTTATTACCAATCGGGTGGGGCTTTTGGATTTCGTGATCAGTTGCAGGATGTGATGGCGCTCGTTCACGCCGAGCCCACTCTTGCGCGCGAGCATCTGCTGCGATCGGCTTCGCGCCAGTTTATAGAGGGAGATGTTCAGCATTGGTGGCACCCGCCAGCAGGCCGTGGCATCCGGACGCGCTGTTCGGATGATTATCTATGGCTGCCCCTCGTGGCGTGTCACTACATTGGAACCACCGGCGATATCGGCATACTGGATGAGTCTGCTGGTTATCTGGAAGGTCGGCATGTCGGCGCTGATGAAGAATCTTACTACGATCTCCCGCTTCATTCCAAAGAGGTCGGGACGCTATACCAGCATTGCGTGCGGGCTATTGTTCATGGTTTGCGATTCGGCGAACACGGTCTCCCGCTGATGGGCAGCGGCGACTGGAACGACGGCATGAATCTTGTTGGTTTCCACGGGCGAGGTGAGAGCGTCTGGTTGGCTTTCTTCCTGTATGACATACTCATCCGTTTTTCAGAAACTGCCGAACGATATGGAGACACAGCGTTCGCAGCACGATGCCGAGCCGAAGCTGACCTGTTACGCACGAATATCGAACGACATGGCTGGGATGGCAAATGGTATCTTCGCGCCTTCTTCGACGATGGTTCTCCCTTGGGCTCTACCAGCAATCCGGAATGCCGCATCGATTCGATCGCGCAGAGTTGGTCGGTTCTATCCGGGGCGGGTTCCGCCGAGCGTCAACATCAGGGAATGGAATCGGTGGATCAACATCTCGTTCGACGTGATGCTGGCCTGATCCAGCTTCTTGATCCACCTTTCGATAAATCGCACTTGAATCCCGGATATATAAAGGGTTATGTGCCCGGCGTGCGCGAGAACGGGGGGCAGTATACGCATGCTGCTATCTGGGCGACGATGGCTTTTGCGGTTCTGGGAGATCATAAACGGGCATGGGAATTGCTGGATATGATAAATCCGGTGAACCACGCACGGACCCCCGAGGCGGTTACGGTCTACAAGACGGAGCCATACGTTGTCTCAGCTGATGTTTACGCTGTTTCGCCCCACACGGGTCGAGGCGGATGGTCGTGGTACACGGGTTCCGCCGCTTGGTTGTATCGCCTGATGCTGGAGACATTGCTTGGCCTCACGCTGGCGGAGGACAAACTGTACTTCAAACCTTGCCTTCCGGTCGAATGGGGCACTTTTACCGTTAAGTACCGCTACAGAGAAACGACCTACGATATCACCATCATCCAGTCACCCATCGGCGATGACAACGAGGGCCTCACTATTGACGGGGTCGGGCAACGAGATCTGGTGATTGCACTTGTCGATGATCGCGCGCCCCATACTGTCGAAATACGGTTTGGTAACCCGCGAACTCGGCAGTAATTTGAGCAGAAATGACAGACTGTTGTTTTTGAAATTATCTGAAGCAAATTGACTGCAGATAATCTTCCAGGTTGAAATCGGTGTTTGAGGCGCGGCCAGGATATGGATTATGAATGACGGGAGGAATCTCAATGTTATTTAATGCAACGATACTCTCCCGTACGTTCTGTCAGGTGCGAGGGCACGTGCTGCCTACGCCAGGGGAGCAGACGAACCGGCTAATGGTATGCTGGATCTCAGTGCAGAGTGCATGGCAGCCATTTTGGTTTTAGCAATCCCCGCCATGAGGCTTTGCGTATACTGCTGAAGCAGATAACGTAGCGGACTGCCGAGTTCGAATTCTCTTCGGAGATTAGTTGCTTTAAGTCGGTAGCCAAAACCAGCGCGTTGTACTACTGCCCTGGTCGGGGTGATTTTTCGCCCCATAAGCATGGAAATGCCGAATACACCTTCGTTGCCGATAATGGCAATTTTTACGGGTTCTTCATTATCGACGGTTTTGAGCAGGGAAATAATACCCGTGGTCGGGAAATACACAAGGCCCAATTCGCCGCCGTTTTCATATACTGCCCACCCTTGCGGCAGGGATACAAGCTCAAGACAGGATTCCAACCGCTCGTAATCCTTCTGGGGGAGGGCGGCCAAAAAAAGATTTTGCTTCGGTGTGTGTAGATATGACATTATTCTCCTCTCTCAATGAAGACTGTGGATTGCGGGGGCTGACAAGTACATCAGCGCGCTACGTCTTGCGCGTAATTGAAGGATACATACAAGCCAAAGGATCGTATGTGCGGTGGCCGACAGACGGGCATTACAAAAAGAATAAAATGTCTTCTTGTAGCCTGTCGGGCTTAAAGAATCACAGCAAAAAAGTGATTGCGTGAGGGCAGACTTCGAGGGTTTTGAAGGCCAATGGCTATTCTATTGGTCGAAAAAGCAGCGAAATATGACCGGCCAGATGCTTTCGGAGGTGATTTCCTTTAATTCCAACAGGATGCTGGCGAAGACGTGTTCTATGAACAAGGGTGGGGGAATGTTGCAACAGCAGCATTCTTTGCCAATATTCTCGAAAGAGAAGGATGAAAGCAGCAATCTAGCAATCTGTGGAATACCCAAAGTATATCATATATTTTATCAACTTGCCTGGAGGATGTTATGGCCAAGACCGCCAAGGAAACAAAAGAAAAACTCATTAAAGACTTTCGGTCTGTTATTGCCGATACTGAGGAATTGATGAAATTCGTGGGCAGCGAAGGTGGCGGAAAGGCGCAGGCGTTACGCGAAAAGATCGACGACAACCTGAAGGGTGCCAAGGAATATCTACATAATATTGAAGGCGCTGTCGTCGACAAATCCAGGGTTGCGGCACGGGTAACCGATGACTATGTGCATGAAAATGCCTGGCGAACTATCGGACTGGCGGTTGGGGTGGGCATCCTCATCGGCTTTTTGATTAGAGACCGGGAATAACCGGTTTTCGTAAACCTGTATGCATATCGGGAAAAGCGGACGGTCAATCCGGAAATGTAAAGGAAGTTTCGATTATTTAGCAGCAGGTGTGACTCCCGGTCGTCTGTCACCGGTTAAAAGAGAGAACTGATCATGAAAATACGAATGGCTTTTGCAACGTTTTCTGTCTTGTTTTTTATGGGAGGTAGCGGTGGGGCGGCGGCCTTCAGCAGCTTATACACCTTTGGAGACAGCCTTTCGGATATTGGAGATAGCCCCTCTGCTGCCACGAGCATCTACAAACTCCTTGGTGACAATTGTGACCCTTCACATCCCTGCGGCCCTTATTTTCATGGCCGCTTCTCGAATGGACCGGTCGCTACGGAGTATCTGGCAGGTTCACTTTTCCCCAGCGGAGTAAACAGTACCAATTTCCGCAGCTACTCGGTAGGCGGTGCCACATCGGGTGTGGGAAACGGCGGGGATGGCGGCAGCGCGACCAAGCCAGGCGGTTTCGAAGTGCTGGGCGTAGGATTAAAGCCATTGCCGGGCATGCAGCGGGAGGTGGAACGCTACATGAGTGATTCGGGCGGCGTAGCCGACCCCAATGCGTTATATGTCGTATGGGGAGGCAGTAATGATTATCTGACGCACGATTCTCCGGTTGCCGCCGCGCAAAATATCGGCTCATACGTGAGCACACTGGCAGCAGCAGGAGCAAGGAATTTTCTTGTCCCGAATAGTTCGGATCTGGGACAAACCCCCGATGCCAGAATCAATGACAATGTGGCCCAGGCTCAAGCCTACTCGATTGTTTTCAATAATGAGCTGGCAACCCAACTGGGGGAAGTGCATTCAAATTTTTCTGCAGCGAATATTCATCAATTCGATACCTATTCTTTTTTGCATAACGTCGTCCAGAATCCGGTAGATTTTGGATTTACCGATGTAACGAATGCGTGCGTTTCCCTGCTTGTTTTTTCTTGCGGTAATTCCGACACGCATCTTTTTTGGGATAGCGTTCATCCCACAACCCTGGCTCATTCTCTTTTAGGGGCGGCGTTCGCTAGTGCGGTGCCGGAGCCTGAAGTTTACTCGATGTTGGTTGCAGGGTTGTTCGTGCTGGGAATCGGCGCGTACAGGCGGTCGACCCGAGTTGGGCCGGCCAACCGTGCGTTCCGACGGGAATCCGCCGCCTGAACGCTGAAACTGGATCGATCCATTCAAAACGACTGCTACGAGGCGAATTCCATATGCTGGTAACGTTCAAGAGCGATGCTTACGCGGATATAATGATGTTTGGAGATGCTGCCCACCGGTTATTGAAAATGATGGGGCATAGCGGAACGATACCAAGCGCAATACTCGCTGACGACATTCCGGCTGCGCTTGATCGTTTGGAGCGTGCTATCGACGAGGAAAAATCGAGAACGCAGCCGCCTGATTCGCAGTCGGTGGATGCGGATCCGGATCCGGATGACCAGACTATAAACCTGACCTATCGGGCAATACCGCTGATCGAATTGCTTACCGCAGCTGCAAAAAAGCATTGCGACGTAATGTGGGATAAAGTTTAAGCCTGATTTATCGGCTCCCTTACGGGCAGCAACGGATACGCTGGTTCCTCGGGAAACCAGCAATCGCCAGTATCCATACTCTACGTTTATTCCGTCTAAAAGGCATTTGAACCCGGTAGCCGCCAGCTACCGGGTTTTGCTATTAAAGGATACGTGCGTTGTCAACATCTTTCTGGCTATGGTAAATTTTACTCGTCAATTGGCATCCTTCTGACCAGGCTGTTAATAGCCCTGATTAATTCGACAGGGTCGACAGGCTTCGGAAGATGGTTCTCATAGCCGGCACTCATTGCCCTCGCTCTATCATCCGCCCGAGCGAATGCGGTAAGTGCAATTGCGGGGGTCTTGCCGCCCTCTTTCTCAGGAAGATCTCTCACCTCGGCAATAAATTGGTACCCGTTCTTCCCTGGCATACTGATGTCGCTGATAATCACATCCGGTCTCTCGGTCTTTAGAAGCTCCAGTCCTTCATCAGCACTTGCGGCACTAATCACATTGGCTTTGCATTGAGTCAATATGCGCTTGATGAGTTCGCATGCGTCGGCTTCGTCATCGATCACCAGCACTTTCAGCCCGGCTAGCGGCGGATTTTTTTCATCGAAGTACTCTCGTAGCGTGGGCGCTGGCTCATCTTTCACATTAGCGACAATAGAGAGCGGAAAATGAACGATAAACGACGACCCTTGGGCAGCGCCCGCGCTTTCTGCCCGAACTGCACCGCCGTGGAGTTCCACTAATTGTTTGACAATGGCCAAGCCCAGGCCAAGGCCGCCATATTGTCGCGTAAGCGAAGCATCACCCTGCCTGAAACGGTCGAAAACATAGGGCATGAACGCCGGCGCGATGCCCAGACCCGAGTCGTTGATCCTGATCTCGAGAAAGGAACTCGACTGCTCAACGACAACCTCTATCTTTCCTCCTTTTGGCGTGAATTTCAAAGAATTGGAGAGCAAATTCCAAAAAACCTGTTGGAGGCGATTGAGATCTCCCATTATCGGGCTGATGCGTGGCGCGATTTTCTTATGCAACGCCACCCCTTTCGCTTGCGCGGTTGGCTTGATCGACTCAACCGCTGTCTCAATCAAACTGACCACATCCAGTTGCTGCATATCGAGCCTAACTTTTCCCGAAATGATACTGCTCATTTCAAGAAGGTCTTCTATAAGCTTATTCTGCGCGCGAGCATTTCGTTCGATGGTTTCAAGGCCTCGATGGATATCATCGTTCTTCATATTACCGCTCAGGATAAGTTGCGACCAACCCAGGATCGCGTTAAGCGGAGTTCGTAATTCGTGGGAAAGGGTTGCCAGAAACTCGTCCTTGAGTTGGCTGGCCCGCTCAGCTTCATTTCTGGCAGCGCGCTCATTCTCAAGAAGCCGTTGTTTTTCTGCGTCAGCCAACGCTAACGCTTCGGCAAGTTTCGCGACTTCATTGCTCGTCGCTTTTCCAAAACGGTTGGGGCGAATACCGCGGGTGACGCCGGCTACCTGGCGGCCGAGTTCCGCCAGAGGCTGCAATATGCCGAGCCGGGTGAAAAAAACGATTCCCATCGTGGCAAGCAGAGCGATGAAGATGAGCGTCATCTCGAACATGATCTGGCGCTCGAGCTTGGCAAACCCGAGGTTCGTTTGGGTTTGCATGCGCCCACTGAATACATCTATGAATTCCTGAATCGGCTGCGCAACTTCAGCGTTTCCGGCTATAAATCTTTCGCTGTATAACAATTGAATGGCGGATTCCCGGTCCGGCTTACGGCGTTTCGTGAAATTACCCTTGCCGTCATCATACAAGCCCTCAAGGGTAGCGAATGCCTCCTTTTCCAGACTGACCATCTCTTCGGAATGCTCCAGCGCTTTCTCCAGCAAAGCATATTCCTCATTATTGAAGCCTACCCTGTGAAACATTTCCAGCAAGGATACGGCCTCACCGTGTCCGACTGGGGGAGTCCGATGCGCTGCCACCAGATGCCAATAGGTACTCGAATAATTAAGTGGACGCGGGCGAATTCCGTTGCGGATATCCCATATCTCCATGAAGTAGCGCTTGAAAACCGGGTCTCCGGTAACCACGTAGGTGCGCGCCATGGTGGTAAGGTCTTCGGAGCTCTGAAGAAGCTCATGGGCAAGCAGAAGCGCTTGGAATTCGTGACGCTCGCTCTCGTTGAGTTCTTCGCGGATGCTCAGCGAATGGAATACGAGCGCGCCAATACCCGTTAGCAGCAGCACAAGGGCAATGTTTGACAAACTGGTAAAGTTTCGGATATTCACGGGAAGCCTTCTCCGTTTGCCGTTCTCATCGAGATTTACGGCTGAATTTTATATGTCGCGACCCCGGGCGTGACACATATTTAAAAGATATGCGGAAATAAGAGTTTATCGTTTCCTGGCTTATATTCGTCAATATTTCATTTTCGTGATCAGCGCCCTGCGCTATTCAAATTATTCATTTTTTATGCAACGCGACTGAAATGTGCGTACTGATGTCCAGGTTACGGTCAAACGAGCCCCGAGCGAGTCGGGAGCGCTCGATAGGCGCTGTCGTGGGCAGGCTTGATGTTGTATCGCTTGCATTCCCGCATGACCCGGTGACACCGCAAAAAAGTAACAAATTCATGTTGCCGCATTGGAAAGCCCTCATCGCAAAATACACCCTTTACTTTAACCAGAAGCCTGTCGGACTTGAAGGAAATCGGCTGAAAAAACGTCTGACTGGTTCATATTTCGCCGCTTTTTCGGTCAATAGAACAACTATTGGCCTTCAAAATCCGCGAAATCTGTCCTCACCCAGTCGCTTTTTCGCTGCGATTCTTTAAGTCCGACAGGCTCCTAGCGTATTCCTGCTACGCAAGGGTAGCCGAAGAGATTGAGAGATTGGGAAGATCTCGCGCGATCGGAGGTCGATGTAGTAACATCCAGCCCAACAAATTCCAGCATCGTGCGCTGGAATTATCCGGTGGCGTGAGGCTATGTGTTCAGGCAGCCAGGCGGAAGCACTCGAGTTTGTCAGAAATTGTTTGCCAACGTCAAGGTGATGGACTCGGAAGCGCAAGGTTCAGTCAATACTTTCGTTGGGCGCGGCGTTGGTCATATGCTGCTGGTCTGGGCAAACAAACTTTATCCGCTTGCCAAAGAAGTAAATGGAGACAAATTTGAGGTCGTTACGCCATCCCTTTCCCTTCCCGTTGAATCTACGGTCAGCCTGAT
>JBDTHR010000006.1:0-21201 GCA_039936855.1 Nitrosospira sp.
AGACTATATTGATTCAAATAGCAAGAAACCCTGATACGCTATCTCTTCCAATACATAATCCCCAGCATGCATACAATAGTACGATGTGAGATATAAACCCAGATAATTCACGAGGCGGCTCTGCGAGCCTACGCGAGAGCTGGCGGTCGGTTTGCGGCCATTGTCGCCGCCATTTTTGCTACCTGAGCGGCGTCCATAGGCCAGGCTATGGACTTCTCTCAACCGGCAAAACTGTCTCGCAACCTGCCTCGCCATCATCCCGCGTGCTAATGAATTATCTGGGAAAAATTGCATTATTGCCCGCTGAGAATTTTTACGGTAACCAAAACACGAGTAGTCATGAACTATAACGATAGCGATTCCGACTTCATGCGCGCTGCGCTCGAGCTGGCAGCACAGGCGGAAGAGGCAGGCGAGGTGCCGGTAGGCGCCGTGGTGGTGAAGAATGGAGTCATCATCGGACGGGGTTACAATTGCCCGATCTCGGCAGCGGACCCAACGGCTCACGCGGAGGTGATGGCATTGCGGAATGCGGCGAAAAATCTCGCCAACTATCGTTTGGCGGACTGCATTCTTTATGTGACGCTGGAACCCTGCGTCATGTGCGTGGGCGCGATTTTTCATGCCCGTATCGCGCGGCTGGTTTATGGTGCGGTGGACCTCAAGACAGGAGCATGCGGGAGCGTGATCGACCTGCCGGCGGAGCTACGGCTTAACCACCATATGCAGGTGACCGGCAATATTCTGGCGGAAGAGGGAGCTGGAAAGTTAAAGCGTTTTTTTGAAAAACGCCGCAAGACAGCAATGAAACGCCATGCTGATGGGAGTTGCTGATGGGAGTTGTAATTAGAATTACGTCACAGGAGCTTGATCTATGGGATGCGAATCAGAATGTCATCCGAAAATATCAAATTTCTTCAGCCGTAAATGGGATAGGGCAGGCGTACGGCAGTTTTTGCACTCCGCTTGGCAAGCATATCATTCGCGCCAAAATTGGGATGAGCCAGCCGATCAATACGGTATTTGTCAGACGCCGGCCCACCGGCGAAATCTATACTCCTGAACTGGGCGCGAGATATCCAGGCCGCGACTGGATTCTCACCCGCATTCTCTGGCTTTCCGGCTGTGAGCCCGGCTTTAATCGCATGGGTAAAGTCGATACCATGCGCCGCTTCATTTATATTCACGGGAGCCCGGATAGCGCGGAAATGGGTAAACCCGGTTCCATCGGCTGCATCCGCATGCATAACCGTGACTTACTTGAATTGTTCGATTTTGTGAATGCTGGAACAGAGGTTGATATCAAAAGTTGACATCCTGGCTGGGAATCCCGGAGCGAGTGAGCGGTCCATATTTTGCCGCTTCTTGAACCGATAGAATAACTATCGGTGTTCAAAAATCCTCGAAACCTGTGCTCACCCAGTCGCTTCTTCGCTGCGATTCTTCGAGACCAACAGGCTGTTAAGCAGGTATGTCACGCCTTCCGACCTACTGGCAAAGATATTGCGCCTCTGCTTTTACTTTAGATGGATCAAATTCGACCGGTGGGCCGTTGATATACGTGGTGTAATGTAATAAAGAGCGCGCTTAATTATACCGCTGAGCAATCTAACTTTTTTCCCGGAAAAACCCGATTTACCATTGTCGCCAATTTGTTCGAATGAACCTTTTCCAGTATCATAAGCAGCCATGACAAAGTATGTATTTGTAACGGGTGGCGTCGTATCTTCCTTGGGAAAAGGCATTGCTGCGGCGTCGCTCGCAGCTATCCTTGAAACGCGCGGTATCAAGGTTACGATGCTCAAGCTGGATCCCTACATCAACGTGGATCCGGGAACCATGAGTCCGTTTCAGCACGGCGAGGTATTCGTTACGGAGGATGGAGCGGAAACCGACCTCGACCTTGGGCACTATGAGCGTTTCATTACCGCGCGCATGAGCAGGCTCAATAATTTCACTACCGGTCAAATTTACGAGAGCGTAATAAAAAAGGAACGGCGGGGAGATTATCTGGGCGGCACTGTGCAAGTCATTCCGCACATCACCGATGAAATCAAACTGAACATCAGGGCTGGCGCGGGCAATGCACAGGTGGCTATCGTCGAGATCGGGGGAACGGTTGGGGACATCGAGTCGCTACCGTTTCTGGAAGCGATCCGCCAGATGGCAGTGCAGCTTCCTCGCGAGGATACCTGTTTTATCCACCTTACGTTACTGCCTTATATCTCCTCCGCGGGAGAATTGAAAACCAAGCCAACCCAGCATTCTGTGAAAGAGTTGCGTGAAATCGGCATTCAGCCGGATGTGCTGTTGTGCCGTGCCGACCGGACGTTACCACCGGAGGAACGCCGCAAGATCGCACTATTCACCAATGTTCGGGAAGAAGCGGTGATTCTGGCGCTGGATGTGGACAGTATTTATAAAATTCCGGCGTTGCTGCACGAACAGATGCTGGATGAAATCGTCTGCCATAAGCTGAATATACTTGCCAAGGCGGCGGATCTGGGCATCTGGAAAAAACTGGTGCACGCGCTGGAGAATCCTCAACGAACAATAGAAATCGCGCTGGTCGGAAAGTACGTAGATCTGACGGAGTCATATAAATCTCTCTCGGAAGCCTTGATTCATGCGGGCATTCATACCCATAGCAAAATCAAGATTCATTATATGGATTCCGAAACCATCGAGAAAGAAGGAACCGATTGTCTTAAGCACATGGATGGGATATTGGTTCCCGGCGGTTTCGGCAAGCGTGGGGTGGAGGGAAAAATCATGGCTATCCGCTATGCCCGCAACAACCGCATCCCTTATCTCGGAATCTGCCTGGGCATGCAATTGGCTGTAATTGAGTATGCCCGTGACAAGGCGGACATGGAAGGCGCACACAGTACCGAATTCAATCCCGATACGCGTTATCCCGTAATTGCTTTGACAACCGAATGGCGCACCCGCGAAGGCCATCTTGAAGTTCGGAGCACAGAGTCGGGCCTTGGCGGCAGCATGCGTCTGGGCGGACAGGAATGTATACTCAAGGAAGGATCGCTCGTCCGGGAAATTTATGGTGCGGATAAAATCATCGAGCGCCATCGCCATCGTTATGAAGTCAACAATGAATATATTCCCCGTCTGGAACAGGCTGGGCTGCACGTGAGCGCTGTATCCACAGCGGACGGCTTATGTGAAATGATTGAATTGCCGGAAGCCGAGCATCCCTGGTTTGTCGCCTGCCAGTTTCATCCCGAATTTACTTCCACTCCCAGGGCCGGGCATCCGCTGTTCACGGCGTTTATCGAGGCGGCTGCTCGGTTCGCGGGCAAATACACGGTAGCCGAAGCTTTAACACTTGGTAAACTGAAAGACATCGCCATGAGCGCTAGCCAATAGGATCCGGTCTTGTCAAACCTGATCCGGCACATGATCTTGGCGCACGATCTTTTGCATCAATTGAAGATCCGCGTGATGTAAGGCAAAATAAAAAATTGGAACCGTCCGATATTCGGGTTCGAGCAACGAGTCAGTAGTGACTTATTTTTCTTCGAACCATCGTTCGGAAAACCTGAATACCTAGCAAAACAGTTTTCGATGACTTATAAATAAATGAACCAGGGAAAAATAGCATGAGTGCAATTGTAGATGTCATCGCCCGCGAGATTCTTGATTCACGCGGAAGCCCAACCATAGAAGCGGATGTATTGCTCGAGTCCGGCGTGCTCGGACGAGCAGCCGTACCTTCCGGCGCATCCCTCGGAACTAGAGAGGCGGTCGAATTACGCGATGGGGATGCTCAGCGCTATTTTGGCAAGGGGGTGCTGAAAGCGGTGGAAAATGTGAATACGGAAATTTCCGAAGCTGTTATGGGCCTCGACGCGATGGACCAAGGTTTTATCGACCAGACGCTGATCGATCTGGACGGCACAGACAACAAGTCGAGACTTGGGGCCAATGCGGTTCTTGCAGTGTCGCTTGCGGTAGCAAAAGCGGCAGCAGAGGAGTCCGGCTTGCCGTTATATCGATATTTGGGTGGCGCGGGACCCATGTCAATGCCTGTCCCCATGATGAATGTCATCAATGGCGGTGTGCATGCCAATAACAATATTGACATGCAGGAGTTCGTGATAATCCCTCTAGGCGCGCAGAGCTTTCGTGAAGCCTTGCGCTGGGGTGCTGAAATATTTCATACGCTGAGAGGCATGCTCGACAGCAAGGGTATGCATACCGCCGTGGGGGATGAGGGTGGGTTTGCACCCGATCTGGCCAATAACGAAGCGGCGCTGCAACTTATTGTGGAGGCCATAGAGAAAGCCGGTTATATACCCGGCCCGGATGTGGCTATCGGCCTGGATTGCGCCAGTTCTGAATTTTTCAAAGACGGTAAATACCATATAACATCAGACGGATTGAGCCTCGATTCCGCGCAGTTTGCCGATTATCTCGCAACATGGGTAGACAAGTATCCCATTCTCAGCATTGAAGACGGCATGAGCGAGCATGATTGGGATGGGTGGAGGCTGCTTACCGACCGGCTCGGAAAATCCGTGCAATTGGTGGGGGATGATATCTTCGTGACCGATGCCGGCATCCTGAAAGAAGGTATTGCGCAGGGTATCGCCAATTCCGTGCTTATCAAACTCAACCAGATCGGGACGCTTACCGAAGCCTTTTTCACTATAGAAACCGCCAAGCGCGCAGGATATACCTCAGTGATTTCGCACCGCTCCGGTGAAACCGAAGATACCACCATTGCCGATTTTGCCGTTGCTACCAACGCGCTACAAATCAAGACCGGTTCGCTTTCCCGCTCGGATCGCCTCGCTAAATACAACCAGTTGCTGCGTATCGAGGAAGATCTTGGCGATGCTACGAACTATCCCGGACGAGGGGCGTTCTATCAATTAAGATAATGGTTATCCGGATTTCTATATCCTGATTCAACTGGGCTCGAACATTGATTTAGCTTATTCCGGAATTGAGGGTCGCGCGTGTGCAAGAAAAGGGTGCCGCTGCCTTTTTCAATAAAGGACAGTTTTTAGGGGTATCCGGGTGAAAGTACTGGGCTTAATATTCGCTGCCCTGATTGCTCTGATGCAATACCCGCTATGGCTGGGCAAGGGTAGCTGGCTTAAAGTGTGGGAAGTGGATCAGCAGGTTATCACGCAACATGAAATCAACCAGAAACTGAAAATGCGCAATGCGGCCCTGGACGCGGAAGTGCGCGATCTCAAGCAGGGATACGACGCCATTGAGGAGCGCGCCCGCAGCGAGCTGGGCATGATCAAGCAGGATGAGACTTTTTTTCACATACTGGAAGATAACAACAAAAATACCGACGGCAATGGCAAGGCCGGAGGAGAGCGCCCTGAACAGTAAACCCCGCAGGAAAATACAGTCCTGATTTGATTTCACAAACAATGTGAATCGAACCAGATATAACACGCCGCTACTGCGTGGGGTCCGACCGCAGCGCAACAGGGCGAGGGCAGCAGCCCGGCACGACCAACGGCGTTGGTCAAGCCTTGGGCGGAAATCGCCTCGGCCATCGGAGCCGACATGGATCAGCCGGAATTAAGGACAACGTCTTCGCCAATTCAACCGGAACAGCGTTGAATCTGAGGTGGAAAAGATACTTTGGTGATCCTGGATGCAGTAGAGTTCTCTTAGTTTCCTATGCCACCTAGCTCCCTTCAGCGTTACGCATGGCTGTCGATTTTCACGGCGCTGGCCACGATTCTTTTAAAAAGCCTGGCCTGGTGGCTGACCGGTTCGGTTGGCCTTCTTTCTGATGCCCTGGAGTCAGTGGTCAATCTGGCCGGTGCATTGATGACATTGGCTATGCTCACGCTGGCGGCAATGCCTGCCGATGATAATCACCCTTATGGCCATGGCAAGGCGGAGTATTTTTCCAGCGCCTTTGAAGGCTTGCTGATTGTTCTGGCAGCGGTCAGTATCGGTTATGCGGCCATTGTTCGCCTGATGAATCCGCAAGCACTGGACGACATCGGAATCGGACTGCTTGTCTCAGTTATTGCGTCCGCACTCAACCTGGCGACAGCGCGGGTTCTGTTGAATGTGGGGCGTGTTCACCGTTCGATCAGCCTTGAGGCGAACGCACACCACTTGCTCACGGATGTATGGACATCGGCTGGCGTCATTCTCGGGGTTGGATTGGTCGGGGTGACGGAGTGGTTATGGCTCGATCCAGTAATTGCGCTATTGGTTGCAATCAACATCGTGCATACAGGCTGGCAATTACTGAGGCGCTCCGCAGACGGCCTGATGGACACCTCCTTGCCTCAGGAAGCCTTAAGTATTATCGAAGAAGTGATGAATTCCTATCGTGAGGAAGGTATCGATTTTGAGGAATTGCGTACGCGCCAAGCAGGAGCACATGCCTTTGCGAGTCTTCATGTACTGGTGCCGGGCGACTGGACAGTAAAGAAAGGACATGACTACGCGGAGCGCATCGAGGTCGATTTGCGGGCAGCGGTACCTCATTTGCATATATTGACGCACCTTGAGCCCAAGAACGGGTCCTGATGTCCAACGCCGTAAATGACTTGAGCTGGTGCAATGCCGCAAAAGCTGGGATACTAGAGTTCGCTCTTTCGGTTCGATTGTAAAGCGCGCTGTCAACTAAAACTTAAAAACAGACGTTATCGCTCTGTTTTACCTCCCTGCTGTTCGCTCCCGCCGCGTTTGTATAATCCCAGCATATGCTTTCAGCAGACATGTTATTGAAGCCTGGAGGCTGCTAATAAGAAAGCGCGAAATGCAGTTACTCGAATTACCATCAAAAGACAAATAACCATCAAAAGACAAATATCGAGAGAGCGTCAAGAAGAAAGAAAAACTATAAAAAACTGAAATCAAGAAATGCCTGGCACAGTTTCTGAGGACATTGATGGAGAGCAGAGATGAATAAAGATTTTGTAGATACGACGTTACTATTGTGGACGCAGATCGGCGGTCTTGTAACGACCACGCTGCGCATTGTATTGATTGTCATATTGGCATGGGGCGTGATCTTTTTGCTGCAGCGCGCCATTCGCACCTTCGGCCATCGCATTGCGACCCGTTTTGATGATCCCGAGATGGTCAAACGGGCCGAAACATTGGGCCGCGTGTTCCGTTACCTGGCCTTGGTAGTGGTATCAGTGATCGGCGGCATGCTGATATTGGGCGAACTGGGGATCTCCGTGGCACCTATCCTGGGTGCCGCCGGCGTGGTGGGCCTGGCTGTCGGCTTTGGCGCGCAAAGCCTGGTAAAAGACTATTTCACCGGTTTGTTCATCCTGCTGGAGAATCAGATTCGCGAGGGCGATGTCGTCAAACTGGGTGAGCATGCGGGCCTCGTCGAAGTGGTGACGCTGCGCTATGTGCAACTGCGCGACTACGATGGCAATGTGCATTTCGTGCCCAACAGTCAAATTAACACGGTGGTCAACATGGCTCGGGGCTTCTCGCAGTCGGTCATCGACGTTGGAGTGGCGTACCGTGAAAACACCGATGAGGTAATGGAGGCAATGCGCGAGGTGGGTCGTAAAATGCGGGAGGATCCAGTATTTTCATTGCTTATACTCGAGGACCTTGAAATAGCGGGGGTTGATAAATGGGCGGACTCGGCCGTAATAATCCGCTGCCGCTTCAAGGTCAAGCCGCTCGAACAGTGGTCGGTTCGCCGGGAATATCTACGCCGCCTGAAACACGTGTTCGATGCGCGCGGCATTGAGATTCCGTTCCCCCACATTACGGTATATGCGGGGGAGGACAAACAGGGGAAATCACCCCCGCTGCCGCTGCGGTTGTTGCATACGAAGGCCGCTTCCTGACCTGGCAGCCTGTCGGACTTGAAGAATCGCAGCGAAAAAGTGACGGCTGAGGGAAGATTTTGAGGATTTTGAAGGCCAATAGCTATCTATTGGCCGAAAAAGCAGCGAAATATGAACCCGCCAGACGTTTTTGCAGCCGATTTCCTTTAAGTCCGACAGGCTGCTAGACCCGCTTTATTGTGTTTTGGTGAATGGCCGCCAGGGCGAGAGCGGTGCTACTAACCTGGCACGGCATATTCGGCGACAGGTAGCGATAGTGCATTCGGGAGCCTCTTACATTTCGGCGATTTCCTTCCGATCACTGCCGGGTTCAGGATTGGGAAGCGCTCGACCAAGCCTCGCCCGGCGCTGCCGATATCGAAAGCAGCCCACGAGCAGGGCTGGAATCGCACTTTTAAGTAAAAGATGGTTTGATGCGCAACAGCCTCGGCATTGATACTCGTGTACAGCTAAAGTGGTTGCGCTGGAACAACCCCAGACCACAAGGTCCCATGTCACGCGCTTGCAGATGTCTTACTGGAAAACACTTCGATTTTGTTTGTACACCTCGTTGGTTGAATCGGCCGAAAGGGATAGACGTGCGGCAACCTGTTTCCGATCCGCCTCCCGGCGTCTGACGTTGGCTGCAGTTATCGTCTGTTCGTGCTTCAGTTCAGGCTGCGGGGGGCTGCCGATCATCTCTACGCCAGACAGCCGAAGCATCTCATCTGTTCTGCTGGATACGGACGATACCGCGCTCGGCAGGGCCGCCACCACGCAAGTCAAGCTGCATTCTGGACTGAACGGCGTCCATTCGCTACCTGACGGCCCTGACGCGTTCGCCGCCCGAATGCTGCTTGCCAGCGTCGCGCAGCGCAGTCTTGACGTGCAGTACTACATTTGGCATGACGACCTGACCGGCACGCTGCTTCTGCAAGCCTTGATCGACGCCGCCAATCGCGGCGTTCGGGTTCGCCTGCTGCTCGACGACAACAATACCAGCGGTCTAGAAGCGGCGATGGCCGTTCTGGCCGCACAGTCGAACATCGAGGTGCGTCTGTTCAACCCGTTCGCAAACCGCAGCGTTCGCTGGTTGGGTTACCTGACCGATTTCGATCGCCTCAATCGGCGCATGCACAATAAATCGCTAACGGCCGACAACCAGGCCACGATTGTCGGCGGCCGCAATATCGGCGACGAATACTTCGACGCGAGCGACGATTTTATGTTTGCTGACCTGGACGTGCTGGCGATAGGACCCGTCGTGCAGGCAGTATCTGCCGACTTCGACCGCTACTGGGCGAGCGGGTCTGCGTATCCCGTCACGCTGTTGTTGCCACGGGCCACACTGGAAGAGGCAAACACGCTGCGAGCCAAGGCGACGCAGATCAGGCTGAGCTCGCAGGCGTCGCAGTATGTGGAAGCGGTAAGGCGTTCTAACTTGGTCGAGCACCTGATCCGAGGTGACCTCGATCTGCAATGGGCGCCGGTTAAGCTGATCACTGACGATCCTGCGAAGGCGCTGGGCATGGCCCAGCCCGATGTGATGTTTCCCGCGCGCCTTAACAAGGCCTTGGGTCGGCCTGAGCGCAGCCTGGATCTCGTGTCGCCGTATTTCGTTCCGGGCGACACAGGCGTCGAAGATCTGGCCGAACTGGTGCGCGGGGGGGTGCAGGTGCGCGTGTTGACGAACGCGCTGGAAGCGACCGACGTGGCGGTGGTTCATGCAGGCTATGCCAAGCGTCGCCGGGCGATGCTGGAAGCCGGCATCGTGCTGTACGAGTTGCGACGAACGGCTCGCGAGTCGGTGCAGCGGTCCGCCATCCTGCGCCAGATGATTCCGAGC
Source organism: Nitrosospira sp. (assembly GCA_039936855.1). Lineage (GTDB taxonomy): Bacteria > Pseudomonadota > Gammaproteobacteria > Burkholderiales > Nitrosomonadaceae > Nitrosospira. The sequence goes on from JBDTHR010000006.1 coordinate 9,652, forward strand.
GGTAGCAGGGGGTCCATTGCCGGGTCTTCGGCATCGAGCCTGCATGCCAAGACGATCGCTGTCGATTGCGAGCGAATCTTTGTCGGTTCCTTTAATTTCGACCCCCGCTCGGCACTGCTGAACACCGAGTTGGGTTTAATCATCGAAAGCCACAAGATGGCCTCAGAGATGGCAAAGTCCTTCGAGGCGATTGTTCCAGACCATGCCTTCGAGGTTCGGTTGGCGAACAGCGGCGAGTTGGTGTGGCTCGAACGTCGCGACGGTAAAATCACACGGCACGACGTCGAACCCGGTACCACGTGGTGGCAGCGCGGGTGGATTCGCTTCCTTTCCGTCCTACCGATCGAATGGATGCTGTAAGGAATACCTTGCGCGCGTTGATATCGAGCGGTCGAAGTCCGGATGCAGGCAGCAAGGCAGCAGCAAAAACATACAGATCGGCTAACAAGCAGATCAATCATGCCACGCAAATAATCCGGCGGGACGGGAAACTGTGTCCGACATGGCGGGGTTATTGGGTGTGCCCGGACTACCCTGTGTCGTGCGCTGAGTCGAAGGTGGCAGGAGGGTGTCCGGGTGGGCAGGACACAAATGGTGGATGCGTGGAAACCCATAGCTGCATTTCGGGAAACACGGTTGGTGTAGAATGCCATGGGAGACCAAAAGACCGCCAACAGTGATTTTGTCACCGTTCTGTCACAGACGCCCTGCGCTTTTCGTCGGGCTGGCTCGACTGGCACGGTGATGGCGAAAGAAAGCCTGCTGATATCTAGCCACGGAAATGCATAGCGAATGAGATTCATCGGTCATTTATTGATGGTGATATGGCTGGGGGCGGGTCTGCTTTTCCCCGCGCTTGCCCATGCGCAACTTCTGCCCTCAGTCACGGCGGAAGAGAAAGCTCTGGTCGAGGCAAAACAGGAGTTGCCGAAGGACGCATTGGGACGAGATACGCCACGTGGAACGGTTCTTGGCTATATCGCGGCGATGGCGAAGGAAGATTATGCAAAAGCGGCACAATACCTGGATCTGAGCTTCATTTCCGAAAGCAAGCGCGCCGCGCGCGGAAAGGACCTGGCAAAGAATTTACGACGTCTCCTGGATCAATCGGGCAGCATGCGTGCCGATCCGCTGATCAGCGACAAGCCCGACGGGCTTGGCGACGATGGCCTGGACGGAAACCTGGACCGAGTTGGCAACATCAAATCGAATGACCGCATAATTCCAGTGCTGGTTGAGAGAATCCATAAAGACGATGCTGCTCCGATATGGCTTTTTTCTTCCCAGACAATGGAAGAGCTTCCGCGTAAATCCAGGGAAGAAGAAGCAGCAGGCTTGAACATCGATCACGTCCTGCCCGCCTGGCTCCTTGAAGATAAATGGGCCGGCGTCCCCACGGGGCACTGGCTGGCGATGCTGCTGCTTATCGTGGCGTCGTACCTTCTGGCCTGGCTTGTGACAAAGGCCATGATCCATGTCTTTCGCCTGTTTTGGGAAAGAACGAAATTCCAGCGTCCCGTCGGCTTCATGGATGCCTTTGTCTTGCCGGTACGGGTCTATATGGCTGTGTGGCTTTTTGTGCTTGGAGCCCAAAAAGTCGGCATATCCATCATTGTCCGCCAATATTTCAGTGAGGCGACAGTGATCGTGGCCTGGGTCGCCATTCTTCTGTTACTCTGGCGATTGATCGACGTCTTTGCTTCCATTGGTGAAGAGCGCATGACGCGACGGGGAAATCCTGGCGCACTTTCGGTCGTCATGTTTTTCCGGCGCAGTATTAAATTCGTCGTGATTGCGGTCGGGATCATTACCGTTCTCGCCACGCTCGGTGTCGATGTGACAACCGGTCTCGCGGCCCTTGGCATAGGTGGACTTGCTCTGGCGCTTGGCGCCCAGAAAACCGTTGAAAATCTCGTGGGCAGCCTGACAGTCATTTTTGACCAACCCGTCAGGATTGGCGACTTTTGCAAGGTGGGCGAGATACGTGGGACCATCGAACAGATCGGCATGCGGTCAACCCGTGTCCGCACCCCTGAGCGTACGCTCATCACCATCCCGAACGGTGATTTTTCCGCACAGAAAATAGAAAACCTTACCCACCGAGACCGTTTCTGGTTCAATCCCACGCTGGGCCTGCGTTATGAGACGTCTCCCGACCAGATTCGTTATCTGCTGGTAGAGTTGCGATCCCTCCTTTATGCCCATCCGCAAGTGGATCCGGATCCGGCGCGCGTCCGTTTTCGGGGATTCGGGGCAGACGCCTTGAATATTGAAATTTATGCTTATGTCCATGCCAGTGACTTTAACGGATTTCTGGAAATCAGCGAAGATTTGAATCTTCGCATTATGGATATCGTAGCGGAAAGCGGCACCGGATTTGCGTTCCCCTCCCAGACGCTTTACATTGCAAAGGATACTGGACTGTCGGAAGAGAAAACAAAAGCCGCAGAGGCGAAGGTTCAGGAGTGGCGGGATAAAGACGAGTTGCAGATTCCCAGCTTCGATCCCGATCGTATTCGCGATCTGAGTCACAAGATCACCTATCCGCCAGAAGGGTCGAGTGCTCATTCGAAAAAATGAACATGATTGAAGTAATGCGGTTTGTGTCTATTGGCAGGATCAAAAATATTTGGCCGCTCTCATTATTGATCAGTTGGAGTTGCCCCTGGCAGAGTTGATCCTCTTGAAGTCGGTTTTCTCCGCTGATTGCGCCGTAGCATCGGGGAATGAGCGAATACATGCACAGGAACCGCTATATTACAGTGTTGATAGGTCACACTTGGAGTGCGCGACCTGATCCTCAACATGAGCGTCTTTGGTGGGCATGGACAAACCACATCGCATCCACCTGATCAATCATCAGAAGGATGCGTTTATCGACAACCGTGCTAAGTGGGCGGAGTGTATTCCAGTACCACCATGCCAAGATGCTTATTCAGGCCGAGCATGGGAATCATGGCGCGAAAACTTCCATTGCCGCTTTTTTCCATCGTGATTTCGGTGGAATCCAGATTGGCACCGGGATAAAGGCTGGAGAAAGTCTGGACAAGCTTCTTGCGATCGCTCGCCACGATTATCTTGCCATCCGGTTTAGCAAGGATTGCGGATTTGAAGCCCCTGATCTGGACTAATTCACCGAAATATTGATCAACCCGATCCAGGTTACCAATCATGAGTTCGCGGCGGATAGCCCAGGCGAAGGGAATGCTGAACAGACGCAGGGTTTCCTCGGCGCGGCGGTCCTCGCGTTGCTTTGCTTCGTTGACCAGTTGGGCGTGTGCTCCAGCCTGTTGCGCCTCCACTTGGGACAGTTTGTTCTCAACCGCATCCACGGCAGCTACTTTCCAGCCATACATGTATACGGCCACTACCAGCAGAGCAGTCACCAGGCCCAGTATTATCTTATACTCCCGGCTCATGCCTTTCGGCTTGGGAGCGGCAATCGCGTTACTTTCCACTTCTTCCATAGCTAACTCCGTTAAAGAATCTGTTAATCGACAAGCCTGCCTCAGCCTTAAGTATAGTCAACTCTTCCTCAATGCTATTAATTAATAGTTAGAGCGCTATTGGGAAGACGGGTGTACACCGTAACAAGAAGTTCAGAATGAATATTAATCGGTGTGTGTTTCTTTATCAGTGCGGAATCCCACTTATCGACTATTTATGCCGAGATTGAGTTCATAAACCGTTCCCAATCGGTGAAATGAGATAGCCGCCGCGAAATAGTGCCCGGGATATCGTAATGCAAGCAAAGCGCGGAATTTATCGCGAGACAGAATTCTGGTGTTGGGCAATCGGTTTTTGCCTTTGACCAGTTCGCTGCGGCCTCGATCCTCCTGCAACGAGGCGTTCGATCGGTGGAATATATCCGACAGGTTCGAATAATCGGTGGTGGTTACCAGGATACCCATTTCAGGATCACCATCTCTACAGCCGCTCTGGTTTTCCAGGGTGCCCGGTGATGGATCAGTTCGGCCTTGTACAATTCATTGACTGGCTCAGCCAGTCCGTTGTCGTAGCTGTCTCCTTAACCACCCACAGAATCCTCAGTCCCGGCTTGGGCGAGGCGTTCGTATAGCACCGGTTCGAAGGCTGTTGGTTGTTGTGCCATCGCTCCCATCGTGGATGGAATGCTCGATAACGGCAAGGAACCGGAGCATATTGAACCCAGCAAACTTGATCAGAAGCTGGACTCACACACTGATTACGAAGTTTACCCGGTTAGCTACGGAGCAAAACGATATTGAAGATATTCAACGGGTGAGTAACGACTCATTTTTTCACGTTTTTTGCTTATGGCTCAAGCTGCCGCCAAACTCTTCAGACTTACCAGCTCAAACAACGTTGACTCAGCCCCGTCGGCCAGCCAGATTTGCTTATCCTGGATTGTACAATTCAAACGCATGTTGCGCTGCACCTGCTTCGCGATGGCCAAACTGGCTTCCCTTGGTAAATTGCTCACAGTCAGGTTTTTGATCTGCTCGAGCTTGCCACGGCATTGGCTCCACCAAGAGTCGGCGATTCGTCCGCCATACGTATAAATGCAAACCTGATTGGCACGACCGCACGCTCGGCGAATAAGTTTTTCATCCGGGAGACCTACATCTATCCAGAGCTCGATAGCGCCGGTCAAATCCTTCTGCCAGAGATCGGGTTCATCACACGTGCTCAATCGATTGCCAAACGATAGGGATTCATTGGCGTGCAACAGGAATGCCAGCAAACGTACCATCATGCGTTCATCGGTTTCCGATGGGTGGCGAGCGAGGGTGAGCGCATGATTGTGATAATAATTCCGGTCCAGGTCCGCGATTTGCAGATCGGCCTTAAAGATGGTTGCTCCAAGAGCCATAGGGTATAAGTCGTTGTGTGATTAACCGCCGATGTTGTTTATCAGAAGATCCAGGGGGCGATCTCGTTAAGCGCCATATCTCGGGCATGCTTGGTGGTGTCGCTAATTCTACATGCTTGCCGACTGATTTTCGTAATGCCTGGAAGACGGGCAGCCTGAATCCGGCCGTTGGACGCTCATTTCTCAGTTACGCGCCATAACGAAACGGATTTTTTTATCCTGTGAGCGGCCACCGTATGGTGGCTCAACCCCATCCCGTCCCGCTGCGGGATTCAGAATTAATGATTCATGTAGGGAATCCCTGACAGGGCATGCGTTTATTCCTACATCGTATTTCAGCATTCCCCGACAGACGTCCCCTCATCAGTATGGTATTTTTTATCCGATTGCAAGCCGGTCATACCTCAGAACCAGAGCGGACAATATCTTGGAGCAGGTAAACATGGAACGTCTTACTATATCGCTTAATAATCAACTCGCGAAGCAGTTTGATTCTGTAATGCACAGGCGCGGTTATTTCAACCGCTCGGAAGCCATGCGCGACCTGATACGGGAGCTGCTGGATACCGTTCGCCTGGAAGAGCATGTTGAGGATCATTGCGTAGCCACGCTCAGCTATATATACCCTGCCGCACTGGCGAGTTGCATTACTGCGACACAACACAGGCATCATGACCTGATTGTATCGACCATGGACGTACATATGGACCATGATAATTGCCTGGAAGTAACTATTCTGAGCGGAACTATCAGGAACGTAAAAAAATTCGCCAATCATATTATTGCCATGCAAGGGGTACAGCATGGCAAGCTGCATTTTTTGCCGGTCGAGATCGCCCAGGAAAGCTATTGTTCTGATTCTGTACCGCATGTTCCTGACAATGCTTTTGCGTGATGAATGAGATCGCTCACATGAGCAAGCGTCCTACGAACAAAGCAGCCAGAAGCGTTCAATATTGACTTGGCAGTCCGGCTATTCCAGTAACTTATGTTCGGTTACATAGCGGATTAGCTGGGCATTGTTATGCATATTCATTTTTTCCAGAATGCGGGCGCGGTAAGTACTTACGGTTTTTGCGCTTAATGCCAGTCTTTGCGAAATTTCAGCCAAGGATACGCCCGCAGCGATAAGTTTGAGAACGTCATATTCCCGGTCGGAAAGCGTGGAATGCAGGGGTATTTTTGATGCCGGGCCCAAGTCGAACAGCAACTTCTCCGCCAGTTCGGGATCTATGTATTTCCCTCCATTTGCCAAACGCCGGATCACCGATATCAGCAGGCCGGTCGGGCTGTTCTTGGTGAGATAGGCGGATGCGCCCGCACGTATCGTCCTGATCGCATATTCATCCTCATGGTACGTACTTAACATCAGCACCTGATGCTTGGCATCATCGGTCATTATCCGTTTGAGTACCTCCAATCCATTCAGTCCCGGCATGCTGACATCAAGTAATGCCACATCCCATCCGCCACGGCGGATTTTCTCCAAGGTATCGAGTCCGTCTGTCGCTTCCCCGACGACTCTGATGTCCGTTGTTTCGGCAAGAATCCGTTTCAACCCATCCCGAAAAAGCCGATGGTCGTCAGCAAGAAAGACTTTGATTGTCATGTCGGTATCAATCGGTTTTACCGCTTCCCACGAGGTCAGCTCTATTTCAGCAACGGTTAATAACAGAAGGCTTCTTCGTTGAGTTGATCACTTTAGCAGGACTCCTGCGAGCGGCTTATCAGAAATTCAACCATTTCTTTTTATGGGAATTCGCACGCTAACTACGGTTCCCGACTGGGGGACGCTGGTAATATCGATATGGCCCTCCAGTACTGCCACCCGTTCCCGCATTCCAAGCAGGCCAAATGATTTTTTCCTGGCAACGTCCGCGGAATCAAATCCTTTCCCGTCGTCGCGTACTTCAACAATAAGATCATTCGTATCCTGCGACAACGTTATTTCGACACGACTCGCTTCGGCATGTCGTGCTACATTGGTCAAGGATTCCTGCACAATCCGGAATATCGCCACAGTCTGATCTTCATTCAGATCGATCGGTGCATCCATCAACCGCAACGCGCAACTTACGCCGCTATGTTTCCTGAATTCATCGGCCAATTTTTTAATAGCCGATACGATTCCCAGCCCGAGCGAAGCCGGTCGCAGATGTTCAGCCACATTGCGCACGCTCTGGCCCGCTTCACTCACCAGTTCAGCCATGTTACGCCTGATGGTTTCCATTTTCCCGCTTCTGTTATCTTCCAGGCCATTTAGCAGCGAGATTTCGAGGTGTAACGCTGCCAGAAGCTGACCGAGTTCATCGTGAATTTCGCGCGCAATGTATTTACGGTCTTCTTCTCGCATCCGCTCTACATGCGCCGCAAATTCACGTATCGCCGCATCCCGCACCCAAAGCTCCTGCTCTACCAGAATACGTGCTTCGGCCTGCTTGTGTTCCAGCCACCTCCCCAGGTCATCCCCGACTACATCAATGAGATTTTGCTCCTCCGTCAGCAAAAAAGGCTGCTTTTCACCGTAAAACACATCTATCCAGCCATATGCCTTGCCGTAGACCATTACCTGCTTTCGTTGTATGCGTATATGACTCCTGTCATATTGATCGGAAACAAACTGCTTGCCGTCGAGCTCGATTCTGATACTGGTAATGTGAGGAAATTGCATCGCCGCAATCAGTTGCACGAAAACAGTCCTGCAAACCTCTTCCAGTGACCCTGACTCCATCCCGCGTCGGATCGCATAAAAACAGTTGATTTCCTTTAATCGCTCGCGTAAAGATTCTTCGACCCGTTTCAGTTTTGTGATTTCATATTCAATGGCTTCTGCCATCGTATTGAAATCCGAGCCGAGCTTGGCGATTTCATTGTGCGTGGCGATGTCGCAACGAGTGGAATAGCTGCCTTTCGCGATACTGCTTGCCTGGCCGCTCAGATAATCAAGTGGACGCAGGATATTGCGGCGCATGTAAACAGCGGCGACCGCGACGGCAAGTAATGCGGTGCAAAGCAGTCCAAGTATCAGCAGGATCTGCTGATGGAATTTTGACTGTAAGTTTTTCAGTGTAGTTTGAGTGCGATGATCCAGCTCAAGCATGAATTTGTTGATCGGCGCCATTATCCTGGTTTTCTCAACCGTGTAACGCTCTCCGAACAACAGGCCAATAGCGAAATTGACGTCAGGTTTGCGAGCTATGGTGAAGTTTCCATGTCCATCGTCGTATAACCCTTTTCTGGCAGCAAAGGCCTGTTTTTCAAGGTCGACCAGATTGTCGGAGTTCTTCTGGGATTGCCGCAGCAAATCGAGTTCTCGTTCACTGAAACCTTCACGCCGCATCAAATCCAACAGGGAAATAGCGTTGCCGAGCGTCCTGGGTAAGGAAGGTCTGCTCACATTCCAATAGGTGACCTGATTTTCCTGGGGGCGCTCCCGTTTGCCGTTACGGATATCGAGGATTTCGAAAAAAGATCGCTCGTAGACCGGATCACCGGTAATGACATAGCTCCGGGCCATCTTGGTAAGGTCTTCGGAACTCCGGAATAACTCGTTTGCGAGCTGAAGAGACCTGTTTTTCTGGTGCTCTGCTTCGGTGATCTCATCCAGCGTGGTCAGCGCCTGTGAAGAAAGTAATATCAGCAGGCTGAGTCCCAAGACGGTGACGATAAGACAAGAGTTGATGAAAACACCGATTCGCACGTTTCTCCTTTCATTTTGTTGAATCGCACCCAGTTTCGTTGTCCATAGCCATCCTCTTCCAATCGTGATTTAAATCCGCTTAATAGGCAAGCGTGGCAGCGTTTGTATTGGTTTCAGTTTATTGACGTGGCTTCTTCCGCCAAGCAATTTGGGTTTAGCGGATTGTTGTTGCCGTTTCTAATTGCTAGCCCAGCCATATTTCCATTTTACCTTTGGAAAGTGGTTGGAATTTCCTGAAATAATTTGTGCTTTTTTGCCCTGTCCAGACGGGATTTATGAAGTATAAAAGAAAATCTTCTTACACTAAATTTGTAATTTGTGGATATTTTTTAATGACTCGCATCAAAAACTCCTGCATGATCATTCTGATCAGGTTAATAGGCATGAAGGAATTTCAAGAATGAAGAATTCTGAGAAAACGGGGTTATAAAATGGCCAGCTCTGAACTGTCGACTGAGAGCGCTTTTCGGAAAAACGACTTCCGGAAGAAAGAGAAACATTTTTTTGCTCAAGTAGCGTTGCTTGCAGTACTGGTGGCCGGTTTTTTGCCTTTATCTCCCGAGGCACACGCAATAGATCTGATGCCGAGCAAGCCGAAGTGGGCTATTGATGAGACGAAATGGGTGACTGTTGGCATGGGGTTCCGCGGTTCGGGGATATGGGCGGAAAATCGTGATTACAGGAATGACTTCAGCATTGACAATGCTCGTGTGTATGTAAATGGACAAGTGCATCAGTACGTCAAATTCGAACTTAACACTGACTGTTTTTTTTGCAATAACACGCATTCGGGCGATAGCCCGAAGATGCAATACAATATTCTGGATGCAATAGGAAAAGTCGAGGTTAACCGATATGTCAATATGTGGGGCGGGCGCATGCTGGTGCCCACAGAACGAGGTGAATTGAGTGGCCCGTTCTTTCAGGCGACCCACGATGCTTTCAAGACGCCGTTTTTCTCGCAAGACTTCAGCGCTAAATTTGGTAGCGGTGGTGCGGGACGCTATGGTCGTGATGACGGCGGCACCTTCTGGGGCAGTGTCGAGCCTGGCTTCGTCAAAGGAACGCTGAGCTACGCCGTAGGTGTTTTCCGGGGCCTCCAGTCTTCCTCTACCATCGGCCCCAACCAGGCGGATGACGTGCTATGGGCAGGTCGATTTACCTACAATTTTTTGAACCCCGAAAAGAATCCCGGTTATTACACCAGCAGCACCTACTTTGGTAAAGCCGGCGACATCCTCGCGCTTGCTTTCGGCACATCATACCAGCGAAATGGTGCTGGATCGTTTGCCAATCGCAGCGATTTCCTCGGTCTTGTCGGCGACATCCTGTTTGAAAAAGTGCTGCCCAAAAATATGGGCGTATTCACAGTCAACGGAGAATACAAGCAGTTTTATGCGAATTACGCCCCTGCCGCTTTTGCTGATCCAGGTTGTTTTTGCATGTTTGACGGCAAATCCTGGACCGTCACCGGGCTTTACCTGATACCGGTCAATGTGGGAATCGGAAAATTTCAACCCTATGGCAGATTTACGAGCGTTCAGCCTAACCACAGCAGTAATCGCGAGGAAATCGAGGGTGGAGTCAATTACATCATCGATGGCTTCAATGCGCGTATCTCGGCCTATTACCAGCATGGCGATCTCCGCACCAAGGGGCTTAACTACGCACCCGACGTGGTGGGTGAAAAGGTTGATGTTTTCAAATTATCCTTTCAGCTGCAAATGTAAAACTTGTCAGTCGCTTGCCGAAGGCCAAGTTGTTTGAGATTTTATTCTCACGATTGATACAAGTGCTCGCTATGCATGCAAGCGCGTTATTACGCCCCGTTAGCATGATCATGCCCGCGTCAGGCAAAAGGTAATAAAAAACATTTAATTTTCATACGCTTATTTGGATAAGTTCTTTTGTACTGCTATTTACTTTGCGCGCAGGCAGGTATATGTTTGTGACGTCATCTGGAACGAAGCGGAGTACTTCAGCTGTTTCCTGGCCGTCGTGCTTCATCTCGCAGTTAGACCCGTTAAAGCCGGTGGATTCAACCTTCTGAAGAACATTAATCAATAATCACCAAAAAATGCACTTGACTTCTCATGCGAAAAATCTTCGTAGTCAGCAAGACCGCGGCTCACTTTCCAATCGTGCGGCTCTGCAAACGGTTTTGACTCAACCGACGCCAGGCGTATCCCATGTGCCACTGCAAGCGCGGTTGTCTCTCGGTTTTGCCGATGATGAGGGAACGACCCGCCTGGTAGGACGGGAGCACTTCGGCCCGTTGCTGGTGCAAAAGCCGCTTTATCCCGAAGGCCGCGAGGTCTGCCAGATGATAATCATCCATCCGCCGGGCGGTGTGGTGGGAGGAGATGAGCTGGAGATTGTCGCCGATGTGGGCGCGTGTGCGAATGCGCAGATCACTACACCGGGCGCCACCAAGTGGTACAAAGCCAACGGCCATGTTTCGCACCAGAATATCAGGCTCGATGTGGGTGCCGCGGGTTCGCTCGAGTGGGTACCCCAGGAAACGATCTTTTACGATAATGCCCATGTAGAACTTGACCATTGCGTGTTACTGGAAAAGGATGCGAGCTATATCAGTTGCGAGATCTTATGCTTTGGCCGTACCGCCTTTGGCGAGTCATTCGATGGCGGCCAGATCAGGCAGCGTACCCGCATTCATCGCGAAGGCAAACTGGTCTGGTTCGAGCAGTTGCGGTTACGGGGCGGCAGCCCGGCCATGAAAGCTTCTCTTGTGCTTGGTGAAAACACCGTCTGTGCAACATTCATTGCCGTAGGCAAAGCAGTGCCTGCTGCGCTGCTGCATGAAGTACGCGAAAGCGCCGGTGCGATCGCGAATGTCGGGAGTTTTGGCATCAGCCAGTCAAAACAGATTGTGGTTGCGCGCTACCTCGGGGATTCCAGTGAAACAGCGCGGCGATTGATGTTGCATGTCTGGGCGCTGCTTCGTCCGGCGATGCTGGGTCGCCAGCTCGCAGTACCA
>JBDTHR010000007.1:0-6955 GCA_039936855.1 Nitrosospira sp.
TGGCAAGGCGCCATTACTGCGGCGCGGCGGGTTTGGGTCGCTTGCGAAGCTTCTTCAGGGGACGCTTCCCTTGCGTACCATCACGGGACCTGAACTGATCGGGTGTCGAAGTCCCCTTGCGCCGCACGTTTCGTTCAGCAGAAGAACTCCGCTCCGAGGCGTTTCGTTCCGAAGCGTTTCGCTCTGCATTGTTACGCTCCGAGGCGCCCCGCTCCGAAGTCATTGCGCGATTGACAGGAGTGAGCGTGATCTCAAGCTCGTTGATCTCATCCCATTCGGCTTCGGTACGCTGTCTTTCTGGAATAGCAAGAAGCTCTTGCAGGCGAATATTAGGCGGACTCGGCTGTAGTTTATCCATGGTATATTTAATGCGATGCTCTACTGATAATTATTATCATTTATAATGGAATTTGATTGATCTCACTGTTGATATCCGGAGTAAATAACGATGTTAAACGCCTGGTTAAAAAAATATCTGAACAAGAACCGCATGGAGCGCTTGGCTGGCAACTTTACCGGAAAAATCGGGAGAACGACAAGGCTCGCGATGGACGCCGCAACCTGCGTTTCCACGACGATGCCGCAACCGGAAAGCCCAACGCAGGAAATGCCCGATCCCGATTTTACCGACACAGTATATTATAGGTCGCCCTTGCGCCCTGGTGGAAAAACTCCGAGGCTTATTCAGCGTTTTTTCAATCAATATACTACTGCAATATTTTCCTGTGCCATTTTGTTTGGCGCCAGCACATCCCACGCGGAACAAGTAGTAGTCTATTCCGCCCGCATCGAACAGCTCATCAAGCCAATGTTCGATGCTTTCACTAAAGAGACCGGCATCGACGTAAAATTCGTCACCGACAAAGAAGGCCCATTGCTGGCACGTCTCAAGGCGGAAGGGAAAAACACACCTGCCGACATGCTGATCACCGTGGATGCGGGCAATTTGTGGGAGGCCGCGCAGGAAGGACTGCTGAGGCCCGTCGAGTCAAAAACGCTTGAGACAAATGTTCCCGCCTACCTCCGCGATCCCCAGAACCGGTGGTTTGGCCTCTCCGTCCGAGCCCGTACCATCATATATAACACACAAAAAGTAAAGCCTTCGGATCTTTCTACCTACGAAGCGCTGGCTGAACCTCAATGGAAAGGACGGTTGTGTCTGCGCACTTCCAAGAAAGTATACAATCAGTCGCTGGTCGCAATGATGATCGCTGAGCATGGCACGGCCAGGACCGAAGAAATTATCAAAGGCTGGGTCGCTAATTTCGCTATCGACCCTCTGTCCGACGAAACCAAGGCAATGGAATTCGTGGCTGCGGGGCGATGCGATGTCACAATAGCCAACAGCTATTACTACGGCCGCTTGATGCAAAAAAAACCGGCACTGCCACTCGCGATTTTCTGGCCTAACCAGGAAGGCAGCGGTGTTCACGTCAATATCTCAGGGGCAGGGATTACAAAATACGCGCATAACGTACCCGCCGCAACCAGATTGCTCGAATTTCTGTCATCCGAAAAAGCCCAAAATCTCTTTGCTGACGTGAATATGGAATACCCTGTCAATCCCAAGGTAAAACCCGACCCGGCTGTCGCCGCGTGGGGCACCTTCAAGCAGAATACGATAAACGTAACCAAAGCCGGGGAACTGCAGTCGGAAGCGGTGAAACTGATGGATCGCGCGGGTTATCGATAAGGCGTCAAGGATGTGAGAGATGAAACGCTTAGCTCAGCGGAGACTGATTCAGGCAGGAAAAACGGGTTTTTAAGTACCTCAAGCTCCGCCTATCAGGCCTTAAACGGCTGGCGTCTAATTCCCTTTCTGGTAGCTGCGGTGGTGCTCGTGCCGGTCGGCACGGTCATCTCGTCCTTGTTCGTGCCGGCGGGCGATGTCTGGCAACATCTGGTGGAAACGACACTGGCGGGCCTGCTGATCAATACGTTCTGGCTCGCGGTAGGCGTGGCGGTGGGTTCCGCGCTATTGGGGGTAAGCCTGGCCTGGTTTACCGCAGTGTGCGAGTTCCCTGGCCGAAAATTCTTTTCGTGGGCATTATTGCTACCGCTTGCCATTCCCGCTTATGTTACCGCGTTCGTGGCTTTGGGCCTGTTCGATTACGTCGGCCCTGTGCAAACGGCGCTACGCGCCTGGCTGGGGCCCGATCTATTCTGGTTTCCGGATATACGCAGCAGGCTGGGCGTTATCATTGTCATGGTCCTGGCGTTTTATCCTTACGTCTATTTGCTGGCACGAAATGCGTTTCTCACTCAAGGGAAGCGCTCGCTGGAGGTTGCGCAGTCGTTAGGCTTTAATCGCACACAAGGATTTTTCAAGCTGGCGTTGCCGATGGCGCGCCCGTGGATTGCAGGCGGGACAATGCTGGCATTGATGGAAACGCTTGCCGATTTCGGGACAGTAGCGATCTTCAATTACGACACGTTCACCACTGCTATTTATAAAGCCTGGTTTGCCATGTTTTCCCTGACCGCAGCCTCTCAACTCGCCTCGCTGCTGATCGTTATCGTTTTTGCCGTGATAATTGTCGAGCAGCAATTTCGTTCACGCATGCGCTATGCCGAAACCAGGCAAAGTGCGAAGGCGACCCCCATCCCGCTCACCGGCTGGCGCGCATGGCTGACCTTCGGGTTTGCATCAGGCACACTTTTTTTTGCGTTCCTGTTACCCGTCATGCAACTGGGTATTTGGGCGGTGGGAGTTGTCGAACGTGATTTCGACCAGCGTTACCTGGAATTTCTCTGGCATTCGCTGCTGTTATCCGCTTTTGCTGCCCTGCTCACTTGTGCCGTTGCGTTGCTCATGGTCTACGCTGCACGACGCTACCCGGACTCCGCCACTCGTGGCGCGGTGCGCATTTCCACAATTGGATATGCTCTGCCCGGTGCCGTTCTTGCGGTTGGAATTTTCATTCCCATAGCCTGGGTGGATAACTGGCTGAGCGAAATGGCAATGCAGCTATTTCATATCGAAACCGGCTTGCTCATCCAGGGCACCCTCGTCACGATGCTGATTGCCTATATGACACGTTTTCTCGCGGTCAGCCACAGCCCCATAGACAGCGCGATGCAGCGTGTGACCGGCAGTATCGATGAGGCCGCCATGGGACTTGGTTTGAGTGGATGGGCAACACTATGCCGCGTGCACTTGCCCATCCTGAAAGGTGGCATATTCACGGCCGCTGCGCTGGTATTCGTGGATGTCATGAAAGAGATGCCCATCACGTTGATGACCCGGCCTTTTGGCTGGGACACCCTCGCGGTGCGGATTTTTGAAATGACAACGGAAGGCCAATGGGAGCAAGCTGCGTTACCTGCCGTTACGCTGGTACTGGCAGGCCTGCTTCCGCTGATATTTTTTATGCGGCAAACCGAAAGTTGATTTGAGCAACCCCCATGAACATGCTGCTTGAGCTTGGAAATATCCGGCATGCCTATGGCCGGCAAACAGTGGTGAACGACTTATCGCTGGCGCTAAAAAAAGGTGCCATCGGCTGCCTGCTGGGGCCGAGCGGTTGCGGAAAAACAACGGTATTACGATGTATCGCCGGGTTCGAGCCCATCTCGGCCGGAGCGATTGCGCTCAATGGTGCAGTGATAAGTAACGCGGGTTTTGTCTTGCCGCCGGAACGGCGACACATAGGCATGGTATTTCAGGACTATGCATTATTTCCTCATCTGACCGTTCTGGCCAATGTCGGCTTTGGGCTGCACCGCCTGCAAAAAACGGAGCGTGCGGCGCGCACCGCTGAAATACTCGAAACCGTAGGTCTTGCCGATGTGGCGAACAAGTATCCACACCAGCTTTCGGGTGGCCAGCAGCAACGCGTAGCCTTGGCGAGAGCGCTCGCGCCCAAGCCTGATCTATTGTTGCTGGATGAGCCTTTCTCCAATCTGGATGTGACGCTGCGTGGGCGCTTGAGCCTGGAGGTGCGCGACATTCTCAAGAGCCAGAACGCTACCGCTATTTTGGTAACGCATGACCAAGACGAGGCTTTTGCCATAGCGGATGAAATCGGCGTCATGCACCAAGGCGAAATTCAGCAGTGGGATACCGGCTACAACCTCTATCACAGGCCTGCCAACCGGTTCGTCGCGAATTTCATCGGCCAGGGTGTTTTTCTCCCCGGCACAATACTGGATCCACATCACGTGGAAATCGAACTGGGGGTTTTGGCAGGAGAGGTGCCGCATCAGTGCATGCCTGACTGCCAACTATGCCGCAAGGGAAATCCCGTGGATGTGCTCATACGACCGGATGACGTTGTGCACGATGACGCAAGCCTCCTTCAAGCCACCGTGATGCACAAGGCTTTTCGTGGCGCCGACATCATGTACACGCTGCGCCTTCCTGGTGGGGGCACCGCTCTATCACTGGTACCCAGTCACCATAACCATGCAATAGGCGAGAAAATCGGTATTCGGCTGGAGGCGGACCATGTCGTAGCGTTCAGCCAATCTGCACGCTAGCGGCCTGCAGGACTTAAAGGAAATCGGCGATAAAGCGTATGGCTGGTTTGTATTCCGCTGCCTTTCACTACGATTCTTCAAGCCCGACAGGCTGCCATCTCAAGTCGCGACCATAATCGGGTAAATCGCTTGCCGATTATTACTGAACTTGAGCGAAGCTCATCATGTTCCCCCCGGAGTGGCCTGACTACGCGCGGCAAGTTCAGATGCCATTTTTCGATGAAAAGTAGCCTGCTTTATGTCTTTCTTGGCGGTACGCTCGTATTTGCGCAGCAAAGCCGCAGTATGTGATTGTTTATCTTGTGCCTGCCTGCCATAAAGATAGCTTTTTTCTTGATAGTGCTGAAGCAATTCCTTTTGCTGCTCCGCCTTTCTCAGCATTTCTGTAGCACTATTTTGGTACTGTTTTGCCAGATTTTCGTGGTCAGCATAAGTGTTCGCACTCTTCTCAACTCTATGGATATTTTCACTCTGCGCTTCCAGAGGACCCATTTGTGCGCAGGAGGCCAACAAACCAAGCGCAAACAAGATCGCAACGATTGTTCCTGATTTGGTTTTCACGATGGCACCCAGTTAGAATAAAGGTGACTTCATACTAACTCGGTTCATGCCACTGAAAATATTGGGGAAACCTTGGTTTTGCTCTAAGGGAAACCCTTATGCCATTTTTATATGGCGGAAGTGGCTGATATAAATGTTGATGGTACGACACACCCCTAAAGAAGATCGGGCGGGACTCCCGGAAAATCTGACGAAACGCGGGGAGATGTCTGCTATTGCGGTTGGGAAATCCAATGGGTCGCATAACGTATCAAATCCGCGCCGTCTTTCAAGTTCAGTTTGGTACGGATATGGAAGCGATGCGTTTCGATAGTTTTAATACTGCGGCTAAGCAACCGGGCAATTTCCTGACTGCTATGCCCCGCTCCGATCAGGTGAAGCACCTCAAACTCGCTCGGGGTCAGACTGTTGATCAACGGTTCAGACTCCGAATTTCTGGTCGCCACCCGATTCAACAGCCTGGCATGCATGGACTTGCTCAGATAAACATTCCCTTTTAACACTTCGCGGATAGCAGTTATCAGCACTTCACCGGGTTCCTGCTTCATCACGTAGCCACGCGCGCCGGCCCGCAAAGCGCGTTCCGCATATACGCCTTCGTCGTGCATGGAGACGACGAGTACGGGCAATGCCGGCATGGGAATGTGTATGCTTTTTATGACCTCAAAACCGGACAGGGTCTTGAGAGACACATCCATTAAAACGATATCAGCATGATGCCCCGATTTGAGTGCAGCAAGCGCCTCGTCACCGTCGCCCGCTTCACCAGATACCTCCATGTCCGGCTCTAGATTGATGAGCATTGCCATGCCGTGCCGCAACATGGCGTGGTCGTCCACCAGCATTACTCGTGCTTTCGAAACTGACATATCAGGAACTCCTACATCATTTGCATTGCGAGCCGCACTTCCATTCCTCCTTCCGGGTGCGAGACGAATTCCAACTTCGCGCCAAGCTGCCGGGCGCGATATTGCATGATCTTAATGCCCATTCCCGGGGTTGCCCCGCATTTCTTTTTGGAATCGGCAAAACCACTGCCGTCATCGCGGATCGACAGGTGAAGCATTCCCTCCTCCGAAACCAGCGAAATTGTCACATGCCGCGCGTGACCGTGGCGTATCGCATTATTGGTAGCTTCCTGGGCGATCCGATAAAGATCAAGTGCGAAATTCTTGTCCTTGCTAACGACTTCACCTTTGCATACGAAATTACATGTAATCTTATAGCTAATCGCGATTCTCGATGCAAATGCATGTAATGCGCCGATGAGGCCATTTGTCTCCAATTCAAATGGAAGCAGTCCCTGCGCAAGCTGCTTGCACTGCATTACGGCAACCTGCGCCTGGGTGGCAATGGAAGCAGCGATAGTCGCGGCATCTCCACTTCCCGATGCGGATATTCTTTTCTCCAATGCCTTGGCCTGATAACCGATCGCCGCGATCTGCTGCCCAAGATTATCATGCAATTCCTGGCCGATCGACCGCTGGTGTTCTTCCGCTATGGAAACCAGTGTCTGCTCAAGACGTTTGCGCTCAAGCCATCTCTCCAGATCAGTCGCGACTGCGTCGATGAGCCGTTGCTCTTCCGGCACCAGAAATGGCTTGTCTTCCGGATAGAAAACACGCAACCGGCCGCAGAACTCGTTATTCGCGATAATTTTCGAGTGCAGCTCGTGCTTGCGACCCAGGCCATGGTCATCCGAAGTGAAGTGCCTGCCATCAAGTTCGATCATGGCGGCTGCGATTTCCGGGAATTGCATGGCCGGTATCAGGTGCTCAAAAATCTTCTGGCAGACGCTATCCAACGACAGTTCCAGCCCCATGCCTTGGCGAATCTCGTAGAGACAGGTGATCTCCTTCAGGCGCTCGCTCAACGCCTCGTCGATCTGTTTCCGCTCAAACCACCTCTCCAGATC
>JBDTHR010000008.1:0-4376 GCA_039936855.1 Nitrosospira sp.
AGGTATGCGGAAGCACCCTCTTGAATGGCAGCGGCAATTTCCCGCATGCGTTCGTTGCCTGTCGGCAAGGCGACAATCCATTTTATCGAAACCACTCCGTACAGGAGCGCAGCCATCGCACAAGCAATCGCGATGATTAAACCAGTAGCCATTTAAATCTCCAGTTAAAGTCGGACTGCTTGAAAACGTGCACAGAAATTCCAATCCCGTCAAATTCGAGGGATTCAGATCGTAAAGTCATCCAGTTTTTTCGCAACCGCTACATTCTTCAGTCGCACGTAGTCTGGTAGGCCATCCTTATAAGGGGGGTAATCCTCCCCCTGGATGAGAGGGACCAGATATTCCCTGCATTTGTCGGTGATGCCGAAGCCATCCTCGCTGATGAAATTCTCGGGCATCATTTTCTCGACGTTGGCAACGTCGGAAAGTTGCGCCATACCCACCTTCCACTCATAGGGTTGGTTGGAAACACGTTCTATGGTAGGCATTACGGCGTTATGTCCATTGATGGCGAATTCCACCGCCGCCTTGCCCATCGCGTAAGCCTGTTCTACATCGGTTTTCGAGGCGATATGACGCGCGGCACGTTGAAGATAATCCGCTACTGCCCAATGGTATTTAAGGCCGAGCTCCTCCCTGACAATATTTGCCACAACAGGGGCAACACCACCCAGTTGAGCATGACCGAAAGCGTCACGTATACCCTGGTCGGAAAGGAATTTTCCGTTTTCCCCTTTTACGCCTTCGGATACCACTACCGAGCAGTAACCGAATTTTTTGACATTGCTATCCACCTTGGCGGTAAATTTCGCTTTATCGAAGGGAATCTCGGGAAAAAGTATGACAATAGGGATTTCACGGCTGGCGATGGATGCCAGGCCGCCCGCGGCCGCGATCCATCCGGCATGGCGCCCCATCACTTCCAGCACGAATACCTTCGTCGATGTCTTTGACATGCTGGCGACGTCGAAGCTGGCCTCGAGCGTGGATACGGCGATGTATTTTGCCACCGAGCCGTAGCCGGGGCAGCAGTCTGTAATGGGAAGGTCGTTATCCACCGTTTTTGGTACATGAATGGCCTGAATGGGATAGCCCAGCGTATCTGCGAGTTGTGAGACCTTGAGGCAGGTGTCGGCGGAATCGCCGCCGCCATTATAAAAAAAGTAACCGATGTCATGTGCCTTGAATACCGCGATCAATCGTTCGTACTCACGCCGGTTTTGTTCGAGACTTTTCAATTTATAACGGCAAGAGCCGAATGCACCCGATGGAGTATGGCGCAGGGCGCTGATTGCCGAGGCGGAATCCTTGCCTGTATCGATCAGATCTTCAGTTAGCGCGCCGATGATGCCGTTGCGGCCTGCATAAATCGCGCCTATCTTTCCTGGCTGCTGGCGGGCGGCTTCGATAAGGCCAGCGGCCGAGGCATTGATGACTGCGGTGACGCCGCCGGATTGAGCATAAAAAGCATTTTTTGCTACCATGATTTTCCCCTGATTATTCCAAAATTTTATCTGCTGCGTATTAAGCCGATGCGTTCGCTGCCCTGGTGCGGCCGTCCTGGCCGCGAAACGATACATCGGCCAGTTATTAGGGCTGCCGCTGCTGTGTTACTGTTCACGGATTAAAACGACGGCGATATCATAAAGCTCAAGTTCGCCATGGGTTTTGATCGAGACTTATTTCAGTGAAGCAAAGATGGCGTCGCGGATACTTTCCACCGATCCTACCCCCGCTATTTTGGCGTACTTGGGGGCGCCCCTTCCGCCGCTGACCGACCACTGGGCATAATACTCGACCAATGGCTCGGTCTGGGCATGATAGGTTTCCAGCCTTTTCCTCACGGTGTCTTCTTTATCGTCGTCGCGCTGTATCAATGGCTCGCCGGTTACATCGTCTCTCTCATCCATGACGGGCGGGTTGAATATCACGTGATAACTACGGCCGGAGGCGGGATGCATGCGCCGACCCGACAAGCGCCTGATGATCTCATCGTCAGGCACGTAAATTTCGATCACAAAATTGATGGGTACGCCGGCGGCCTTCATTGCATCCGCCTGGGGAATGGTGCGGGGGAAACCGTCGAAGAGGAAACCTTTTACGCAATCGGGCTGTGCAATGCGCGCTTTGACCAGCCCGATAATAATGTCATCGGAAACCAGTCTGCCCTCATCCATGATTTTCTTGGCCATGATACCCAGGTCGGTACCAGCCCTGACTGCTGCGCGGAGCATATCGCCAGTGGAGATCTGGGGAATGCTGAAATGTTCCTTGATGTAATTGGCCTGCGTCCCTTTTCCCGCGCCGGGGCCGCCTAATAGAACAATTATGATTATTTCCCCTTATCTCTTTCCATGAACTCTACCTTATAAGGTGGAGCTAGAGGTATTTCTTCATTATTTCCGGTAAGTATAGCGCAGCCGAGCATGAGGCTCGAACTTTTTGCTTCAATTTTATGAATCGAGAAGCTTCAATATACTCTCCCAGCTTCAGGCGTGTGCCACCGGCAAAATCATAAAGTCATTCATGGGTCGGCGAGCTATCCAGTTTCAGCAATTGCTCTTTCAGCTTCATCAGCGTTGCACAAAAATTGCCAAGCCTGGTTTTTTCCTGCTCCACCACCTTGGCCGGGGCACGCTCGACGAAGCTGTTGTTGGCAAGTTTGCTCTCCGCCTTGGCGACTTCGGCTTGGATGCGGGTGATTTCCCTGGACAAGCGTTCGCGCTCGGCCACTATATCCACTTCGATTTTAAGCATCAATCGAAATTCGCCCACGATTGCAACCGGAGCATCGGCGTGTGGCAAGCCGTCGCGCACGATTTCGACGCTTGAGAGTTTAGCCAGCGCTATCAGATAAGGAACAAATTCAGCGAGCGTTTGTTCATTGCCTGCGGCGAGCAGGGGAGTCCTCGATGCTGGGGACAGATTCATTTCGCCACGCAAAGTCCGGCAGGCATTGATCATTTCCTTGAGGGCGTCGATCCGGCCGGTTGCATCCTCGTTGATCTTCCCGAGGTCGGCTTTCGGATAAGGCTGTAACATGATGCTCGCGCCTCGCTTGCCGGCCAGCGGCGCGATGTTCTGCCACAACTCTTCAGTAATAAACGGAATAATGGGATGAGCCAGGCGTAATGTTGCCTCCAATACGCGTGTCAGCGTGCAACGGGTGGCACGCTGTGCAGCAGCGCTGCCGTCATTCAACTGTACTTTGGCAAACTCCAGATACCAGTCGCAATACTCATCCCAGACCAATTCATAAATTTGCCGCGCCGCCATGTCGAAGCGGTAATCGCGATAAGCCTGAGTAACCGCCAGTTCCGCCAATTGCAAGCGACTGATAATCCACTTGTCGGCATCGGAATATTCCAATACCGGCACCCCATCGGCTTCTGAGGTCGAACCCGCGGCCAACCCCGTATCTTTTCCCTCGCAATTCATCAAAACGTAGCGACTGGCGTTCCAAAGCTTGTTACAAAAATTCCGGTAGCCCTCGCAGCGTTGCATATCGAATTTTATATCACGGCCATGAGAGGCGAGACTTGCAAACGTAAAACGCAGCGCATCGGCACCGAATGCGGGGATTCCCGCAGGAAAATGTTTTCGCGTGATTTTCTCGATGGATTCGGCCTGTGCGGGGTTCATTAGGCCTGAGGTACGCTTGGAAATGAGGTCCGGCAACGCGATGCCGTCGATGAGATCCAGCGGATCCAGCACATTGCCCTTGGACTTGCTCATCTTGTGCCCCTCCGCATCGCGTATCAGCCCGGTTATATACACTTCCCGGAACGGCACCTTGCCGGTGAAATACAGCGACATCATCACCATGCGCGCCACCCAGAAAAAAATGATGTCGAAACCCGTTATCAGAACCGACGTTGGCAAAAAAGTCTGGAGCTCAGGTGTTTCCGCGGGCCACCCGAGTGTGGAAAATGGCCATAGTGCCGATGAAAACCAGGTGTCGAGCACGTCCTCGTCCTGGATGAGCTTGCGTTCGCCAGCCAACTGCCGCGCCTCCTCGATGTTATGCGCGACAAAAATGTTATTGTCCTCGTCATACCAGGCCGGGATGCGGTGTCCCCACCACAATTGGCGTGAAATACACCAGTCCTGGATGTTTTCGAGCCACTGGTTGTACACGTGGCTCCAGTTTTCCGGAATAAAACCGATCTCACCGCTCGCTACTACCTCCAACCCTGCTTTGGCCAGACCCTCCATCGCCACATACCATTGATCGGTAAGCATTGGCTCAATGACCGCGTGGGTTCGGTCTCCGCGGGGCACCATCAGTTTGTGCGGCTTGGTCTCGATCAGAAGACCTTGTTCTTCCAGATCGGAAATGATTTTTTTGCGAGCATCCGAACGGTCCATGCCCTGAT
>JBDTHR010000009.1:0-4397 GCA_039936855.1 Nitrosospira sp.
ATTCCAAGGTAACGATTACCGTAGAGAACAAATCCCCCATCAGCGAGGGATTTTCCATTGACGAATACGGAATTAAAGAAGTACTCAAGGCCGGAGAAACAAAAGATATCACTTTGGTAGCGAAGAAAAGCGGAGCGTTTACAATCTACTGCCAGCTCCATCCTTTGAATATCCATTTGTCGGGCACCTTGAACGTCATAGACTAAAGTACTTTTTACGAAGACTATGAAGTAGCAGGATTGGCAGTGCAGTGGAAAAAGTGAAAGCAGCGAAGCTAACATCGACAACAACAGATCGGCGTGCCGAGCTGGTCAATGTCAGCTTCGAAGCTGCCGAACGCACAGGCAGATGCGGTATGGCAATTCGTGGCAGTGGGATGCACCAGTTAACAAGGTGCGCTTAATCTGCCATACCGTAGCTGCTCATAATAAGCCTGATGCTGCTCAGGAAGGTGATCGAGTATTTCTACAGCGTAAGCAATGCTTATCTGGAGCAATGAAACCCGCTACACAGCGGGTTTTTTATTTGTTGAGCGTCAAATAAGGTACCCGGCCGCAAGCAATGGAATATTAGCTGCCTCGTGCAATCTTCTAGATTCCAGCCAGCTTTCGCCTCCAGAAACGGGGAATTAAACCCGCAGGGATTAAGCTCACCGCCAGCGTACAGCGGCTTGAAACCGAGCTTCAAGGGTTACGAAGCACCACCCTACCACCGTGGTGCGAAGTCTGGATTTAAAGCATAATCCTCCGTATGGATCCGGGCGGCGACATGGCAAGCCTCGGTGAATTGCGCTAACCCTTCCTTCACCCTTTCATCCACCCATTGCACAAACATCGGGTGCGGCGCAAACCCACTGCCTAGTTCATATTCAAGCCCAGCCAAAAATATTTTCTCAAAGCCTTGTCCGGTAGTTCTTGCGGGAATCACAATGGCTTCTCCCCCTTCCTTTCTCGCGTTCTCAACCATATTCCGGATTTTTTTGATCCAGGGTGCACGCTTGTCGGGCCAGTCTTCGCGCCAGGTAGCTGCTTTGATTGCATAAAACTTATCCCCGTCAGCCTTGCGCATATGCCCGGCAATTTCCTCGAGTGCTTCTTTCCAGCGCTCATTCAAATAATCGCTGCCGGAACCATGTGCAACCAGAATAATGGTGTCACGCGCCGGGTTTTTAGACAATGCAAGCGCTCGATCAAGTAATACGGCCGCAAACAGGGGGCTGGAACCCAGCCCTCCCACCGTCCGAATCGGCAGGCTGGTACGAATACGAGGTCCTGGAATAGTGGAGGCGCCATGACTATCATGACCATCTCCGGCATGAGCATCTGATGCCTCTTCTACCACGCCTTCTATATCGAGGCCGACCATACGTTCTATCGACGCGCGAAAACTTTCCTCCATGGCAAATACACGCACGATGATCGCTGCTTTTGCCCCGCGCTGCTCCAGTTTCCGGATAGCACGCTCGATTGTTTGCTGGTCGGCCATAGAAAAAGCGAACTCGATCTTGTAGCGCTTCATCAGCGGACGCACTGCATCGCGCATGGTCTCATTCCAGTTAAAATCGGAGCCATGAGACAAAAATACAACCCCGATATCTTCAACAGCAAGTGGCTGGACGCGGTTGGCTTCCCGTTGTAGCCAGGTTGCCAAACCCTGCGGGATTGCCGCGATACTTTTGCTGCCATCGACTAATTGGATGCCAGGAGGAATCATTCGCGCAAGCTTTGCATCAAATGACATCATGGTGTCGAGCCGGGGACCAAGATGAAACGGTACAACGACAGTTTTGGTTCCATTGCTTGCGACGTCGACCATCGCCTGCTTTAATGCAGAGTTATACATTTCTGCCTCCCCCTCTTTTTTATCTTGACCCATCAATACGTTGATTGATGAAAAGCCTATGCCCCCGGCTGCCCTTTGCACAATGCGCTTCCAGTCCGCCCGCATCCTCTCCTCGCTATCGTTGTCGACCGCGCCATAACCCACCACTACCAGATTGGTATCCGCCGGTTGCTCGATGGTTCGAAATCTATCCACGAGATCTTCAACCGCAAATACGCTCTCTCCATAAGGGCGGGTATAGGAAACGGGTACAGTCACTTTCTCGCGTTCCAGCAGTTGGCGGGCCAGTATGAAACGAGGGTTCGCAGCAGAGATAAACAAAGGAATTACCACGATGCGCGCAGCACCCTTATCCATCAATCCGTCTACGCCCATGTGGAGATACTTCTGCGTCCGTTCATCAGTCACGAATATCAGTGATGCGTTGTGTGCTTTAGCAAATAGCTGGAACTCATCGATGATCTCTTCGTTGCCGAGAAAGCCACGATCCGCGGCCACCACCAGGAAACCCGTTGACCCATCAGTTCGGCTCACGAACTCTTCCGCAAATCCGGATTTGATTGACGCCGCCACTGATAGCATAACCAGCGCCAAGCAATAAAAGTGATTGAGCGTCGACTTGTATTTTTGCATGTTCATGTTTTCCTTGTTATTGATCATTGCTGTAGAACTGACCGGAACATAGGGAATCTCGAATGATTTCACCATGTCGATCAGTATTCATAAAACAGAGCGGCTCCAATGCAACCTGGTCAGTGAAGATTCGTCGAAATGGCTGAGAAACGTGCAAGTAACCCTTCCGCATCCATGCCCGCCTTGCTTGCCATGTAGAAAGCAGCCTGAACATCGAGGTTGTCGGATACCGGATGCAGGACGAGCATATGAATGTGATGGGCTATGGCCAGTTGCGTTGCTGCGCTGGGATGTCGCGATCTGTGGGTGAGCCACGACAAGGTTGCCAACAGCAACCGGACTGATGGCCTATCGTTCTGGTCTCTGCAATTTCTCATGGTTTTAGAATTGATAACTTAGACTTGCGGAAAAATTACGGCCTGGTCGCGTATATCGATCGGGACCGCCGACGGAATCGGCTGTATGGATATCTTTAATCGGTACATCCGCCCATTGCCAGTATTTTTCATTCAGCAGATTGAATATTCCTACGGACAGTCTGCCGGTTCGGGCGAATTTCCAGTGTGCCAGCAGATCTACCACAGCGTAGCTGGACGGCAATAGCAATCGTTCTACCCCCCTTGATTCACGTGCAGTTTTTCGCATCGCGGCGGTTACCAACGATTCGATTCGTAGCGCTCCGCGCTCATAGGACAACCCGAGAACGCCGGTGGCCGGGTTGATCTGAATAATTGGAAGACCCGTTTCCAGATTGCGGCCTTTTGTCCAGGCGAAGCTGCCCCGCAAACGCCAACCAGGATAAAGTTGCTGGTCAAACCTGCCTTCAAAACCGAATATCCGGACCTTTGGCAGATTGCGGGACTGGAAAGTCTGTAACCCGGGAACACATAATGGATCGCCCGGGCAGACAAGCGGACGGGAGGAATCGATAAAATCCTCGTAACGGTTATCGTAAGCGGTAAAAGACGCCGTGCCGCGGTTGCCGTCATGACGCAATGACAATTCGACGCCGCGCACGATTTCCGGCTTGAGGCGGGGATTGGCGATAGTCGTATAGGCTGCGCCCAGATTGGTGAAACCGATATTCACGTCATTGTAAGGAGGTGGCCGGAAGCCTTGTGAATACTGGGCAGAGAATGAGAAACCATAGCCCATATGCAAAATGCCGGAAAGCTTGGGGGAAAATGCGCTCAGCCTGATATCCGCCGTTTCCACACCGGGATTCCGCTGCTTAAAGAGTGCATCGGGCCGGGGATCCAGAAAATAGTTGTCGTAGCGCAAACCGGCGATAATAGTGATTCGATCGGATACCCACCATTCATCCTGAAAAAAAGCTGCCAACTGGGTAGCGGTTGATGGAGGAAAATCGCGCGTCGGCAGCAAATCAGGACCAATTTGTTTGGATCGGGTGCCGAATGTGAGGTTACTTTCCATCCCGTCACGTTCCTGCTTCGTGTCTGTGCGAAAGACCTCTCCTCCCCACGTCAGGGTATGAGCTCCCCATGTTTCAAATATCGATTCAGTTTGCAGCTTTGCGCCGGTAAGCGTCTGCTTGAAGTCGAATAAACGCTCAACCAGGAAATCCTGGTTACCCGCTTGAAATTTCAGCAGGCGCTCATCATGTGTATATTGGCGGGTTCTGCTTGCTTGCTGATAAAGTTTGAGGTTGATGGTGCCCAGCGGGGTATTCTCCAGGCGCTGGTCGAGCGAAACCCGGCTACGCTCGTAGGTATCTTTTGCTGTAATCCCGACGGTCAGGCCCCTCGGAAGCGACAAGATGTCTGTATCCACAACGCGCTCGAAGCCTTCCGCTGCAAATGTTGCCCTATAGCGGCGAAACGGTGTAAAGACAAGCTTGGCAAGCCCATTCATAGTGTCGACATCCTGGGGATTCGGCTTGCTGCGATTTATGCCGGTGCCGG
>JBDTHR010000010.1:0-14365 GCA_039936855.1 Nitrosospira sp.
TAAGCAAGAGAGATATATCCCCACATGTCGCGATTAAAGTCCAGCAGCACCGTGTTGACACGCGCATAGGCGTCAAACAACTCCGCCATTGCGTCATGCGGTTCGATCTGCGTTGTGTAGGGGTTGAATTTCAGGCCAAATTTTTCCACGAAATCCTGCGCGAATTTTTCCCAGCCGAAATCGGGGTATGAAGCAAGATGAGCGTTGAAGTTGCCTACCGCGCCATTGATTTTCCCCAGTATGGCCACGCCCGCCAGCCGTTCACGCGCCCGCAGCAGGCGATATGCGAAATTGGCAAGTTCCTTGCCAACGGTGGTGGGGGTCGCGGGTTGACCATGCGTTCGGGCAAGCATCGGGGTATCAGCCGTTGCATGCGCCATCTGTATGAGCTTGCTGGTTATTTTCTCCAATGCCGGCAGCATCACCCTGTCGCGGCTATGCATCAGCATCAATCCGTGAGAAAGATTATTGATGTCTTCCGACGTACACGCAAAATGGATGAATTGCGCGCTGCGCGCTGTCTCTGCATTCTTTACCAGATGCTCCCTGAGCCAGTACTCGACCGCCTTGACGTCGTGATTGGTTCTTGCCTCTATGAATTTGACCGCTTCCGCGTCGGCCTCGGAAAAATTCGTCACGAGAGCATCGAGTTGTGCAATGGTGGCGGAAGAAAATGGTGGCACCTCGACAATCCCTGGTGCGTGGCTCAAGGCCTTGAGCCACTCTACTTCCAGTTGGACACGGTACCGGATCAGCGCAAATTCGCTGAAGTACGGCCTCAGGTCTGCGACCTTTGCGCTATATCGCCCATCGAGAGGAGAGAGTGCTGTGAGAAAGGATGAATTCATGTTCTGATTCCGGGCTATTGTCGCCGGTAGGGCATTCTAGCAGCCTGTCGGACTTAAAGGAAATCGGCTGACCGGTTCATATTGTCCTCCAAAATCCCCATAATCTACCGTCGCCGATCACTTTTTCGCTGCCGCTCTTCAAGCTCGACAGACTACCGGCATATGCACCCGTCCAGACAATGCACCGCATTGCCGAAAGTCGATATAATGCCTTTTGATAATTACCTTCAAGGCGGATCATGAAGCTTATCGGATCGCTCACGAGTCCTTACGTTCGCAAGACGCGCATCGTTCTGGCTGAAAAACATATCGGTTATACTTTTGAGCTGGAAGCGCCCTGGGACGCGGATAGTCACGTATCGGATCACAACCCGCTTGGAAAAGTGCCGGTGCTGATTATGGACGACGGCACCAGCCTGTTCGACTCGCGCGTGATTGTCGAATATCTCGATAACGTCAATCCGGTATCTCGTTTACTTCCTGAGTCCAGCCGGCGCAGAATTATGGTAAAGCGCTGGGAGGCTTTAGCGGATGGCATTTGCGACGCAGCCGCCGCGATGTTCCTCGAACGTAAACGGGATGATGCGATACAGAGCGCGGAGTGGATTTCCCGCCAGCAGAAAAAAGTGATACGGGGCCTGGAAACGGCTGCTCACGAACTGAGCGATAAAAAATGGTGTGACGGTAACATCTACACGTTGGGTGATATTGCGCTAGGATGCGCGCTGGGTTATCTGGCTTTTCGATTTCCTCAAATTGACTGGCGCGACACCTTTCCCAATCTTGCCGATCTTTCCGACAGGCTGGAAATGCGCGCCGCCTTCATGGAGACAGTCCCGGTAGCCTGATGAATGGCCACGGGAATGTTTACTCGCATTCCCTCGCCTGTTCGCCTGTAATTATTCCTCCCCCAAGACATACCTTGCTCTCATAAACCACCACGGATTGTCCCGGTGTCACCGCCCACTGTGGCTGAGCAAATTCGATTTCGCATTTGCTGTGATCGACATACACGATTGCACAAGGTGCATCAGCCTGGCGATAACGCGTCTTGGCCGCATAAACCCAGTTGCAACGGGGCGCATGGCCACTTACCCACGTCAATTCAGCTGCGGTAAGCGCGGGCTTGAATAAATCAGGATGATCGTGCCCCTGCACCACGATCAGGACATTCCGCGATATATCCTTGTTTGAAACGAACCAGGGTTCGCCACCTCCCTCTCTGGTTCCGCCAATGCCCAACCCCTGCCGCTGGCCGATAGTGTAGTACATCAAGCCGGTATGTTCGCCCACGACGTTGCCAGCCGGAGTCTTTATCTCGCCGGGTTGGTGCGGCAGGTAGCGATGTAGAAACTCCCTGAAAGGCCGTTCACCGATAAAACAAATCCCGGTGCTGTCTTTCTTGGAAAAGTTGGGTAACTTGTAATCCCTGGCGATCTTGCGTACGTCGCGCTTATAAAGATGACCGATAGGAAACAGGGTCCGGGATAATTGCGCCTGATTCAAACGATATAGAAAATAGCTCTGGTCCTTGGTTCCATCCTCACCTTTCAGCAACTGGAACATTCCGTTTTTTTCTTGCACCTGGGCATAATGACCGGTAGCGATAAAGTCGGCGCCGAGCCCGGCAGCATGTTCAAGAAATGCCTTGAACTTGATCTCGGCGTTACATAACACGTCCGGATTGGGCGTTCTCCCGGCCCGGTATTCCGCCAGGAAATGGCTGAATACCCGCTCCTTGTACTCAGCCGAAAAATTTACCGCTTCCAGCGGGATCTCGATGATATCCGCAACCGACGCGGCGTCGATCAAATCCTGCCGTGACGAGCAGTATTGGTCAGTGTCGTCATCTTCCCAATTTTTCATGAAGAGGCCGACTACGTCGTAACCCTGCTGCTTCAACAGCAAAGCGGCGACAGCTGAATCAACACCGCCAGACATACCGACGACTACGCGCGTTTTGCCCACGGATTAAACCTGAACCCGGCGGTCGGAACCGTGTGAAAGGATTTCCAGTGGATAATGCTTTCCCGCCACATGGTCTTCGATGCATTTCATTACTAACGGGCTGCGATGGCAATAGGTCGTCTTGCTGATTTCTTCTATGCCAAACCATCCCGCGCGCACTATACCCGTGTCTAGCGCTCGATCCGGGTCAAAATCGATGACGGAACCGTTAAAAGCAAAACGAATGAAGGTAATGTTATCCGTCTCGGAGTGCCAGTGATATATACCCAGTACCGATTGTGGGACAAAGGTGTAGCCCGTTTCCTCCAGGGTTTCCCGAATTGCGCCCTGAATGATCGATTCATCCGGCTCCAGATGGCCCGCTGGTTGATTGAACAATAAACCACTCTCGGTTTGTTCCTCAACCAACAGGTACTTTCCCTCTCTTTCGATGATTGCTGCAACGGTAACGTTGGGTTTCCAGATCATAATCTTTAAACTTCGTTTATTGAAAAATTGAATACAAGGATATATCGCAGCCGGCATTCTAGCGCCCTGGTCAGGGGAAAGAAACAGCAAGGCGCTGACGCTGCTCTCCGATGAGCCTGCTATTTTTAAACAGGTTCGGAAATATCGCTGTTAACGATTTTTCCGGAAAATCGATTTTTGTGAAACCAGACTGATATCCAGCGCCACCCGCATATCCGGCCGAGATAACGCGGGTAACCCGGCGCTGCAATCCGTACGTTTTGTCACATTCACCCGGTAACATCGATCCCGGTTCCGGACGAAATAAAGCATGTTAGCGCTTCTCTTCCAAACCCGGGTAAAATGTAGGGGTTTGACTGGCCAACTTTCCGTTACTGTTTACGACAAACTCCACCGTTAACCATTACAACCGCCGAACACTCATATTGGAGAAACCATGTACGAGCACATCAAGACGCCAGCCGAAGGCACGAAAATCCGCGTAAACGCCGATTTTTCCCTGAATGTGCCGGATAACCCCGTTATTCCCTATATAGAGGGCGATGGTATTGGCGTGGACATAACACCGGTCATGAAGGACGTGGTGGATGCCGCGGTGAGTCGCGCTTATGGCGGCAAGCGCAAGATTACGTGGATGGAGATTTATGCCGGCGAAAAAGCCACTCGTATTTACGGTGAAAACATCTGGCTGCCCGATGAAACACTCCAAGCCGCGGCGGAATATGTGGTTTCCATCAAGGGACCGCTAACCACCCCGGTAGGCGGAGGTATTCGCTCCATAAACGTCGCTTTGCGGCAGGAACTTGATTTATACCTATGCCTGCGTCCTGTACGCTATTTTCGGGGCGTACCCAGCCCGTTAAAGAATCCGGAAAAAACGGATATGATAATTTTCCGTGAAAATTCGGAAGACATTTATGCGGGCATTGAGTGGGAAGCCGAGTCGGAAAATGCGAAAAAGATAATCAGTTTTTTAACTGGGGAAATGGGTGTAACCAAAATACGCTTTCCACAAACATCGGGAATCGGTATCAAGCCCGTCTCCAGGGAGGGCACCCAGCGGTTGGTGCGCAAAGCAATACAGTACGCAATTGACAACAACCGCTGCTCTGTGACGCTGGTGCACAAGGGTAATATAATGAAATATACCGAGGGCGCCTTCAAAAATTGGGGCTATGAACTGGCTGCAACAGAATTCAAGGCCAGCCTGCTTGATGGGGGTCCATGGATGAAGCTGCCGGAAGACAAAGGAGGCGTCAT
This sequence comes from Nitrosospira sp., assembly GCA_039936855.1. Classification (GTDB taxonomy): domain Bacteria; phylum Pseudomonadota; class Gammaproteobacteria; order Burkholderiales; family Nitrosomonadaceae; genus Nitrosospira. Next base: position 4,545 of record JBDTHR010000010.1, read on the forward strand.
AATCAAGGACGTAATCGCGGATGCTTTCCTGCAACAGATTTTGCTGCGTCCCGAGGAATACGACGTCATCGCCACGCTGAACCTGAACGGCGACTATATTTCCGACGCATTGGCGGCACAAGTGGGTGGCATCGGCATAGCCCCTGGGGCGAACCTCAGCGATTCAATCGCAATTTTCGAGGCAACGCATGGCACTGCGCCAAAATATGCCGGCAAGAATCAGGTTAATCCGGGGTCCATCATACTGTCCGCGGAGATGATGCTGAGGCACATGGGCTGGATAGAGGCAGCGGATCGGATTATCGAGGCGATTGAAAAAACGATCCAGGATAAAATTGTGACTTATGATTTTGCGCGTCAGATGACCCATGCGCAGAAGGTTTCGTGTTCCGGGTTCGGGCAGGCGCTGATTGAGCACATGCCGGCATAACGCATATTTAAAAAAGCCCCTTGGCGATTTCCGGCAAGGGGCTTTATATAATTTTGTATTGGATTACATTTTGTATTGGATTACAGCATGTTCGCGGTTAACCACGTCAGCGTGGAATCGTCAAGCAATCGTCAATCCTTACGCAGATTGAATATTTGAAGCTTGTTTGCCCTTTGGACCTTGAGTAACCTCAAAACTTACTTTTTGACCTTCTTTAAGAGTTTTGAATCCGGACATGTTGATGGCAGAGAAGTGAGCGAACAAATCTTCGCTACCATCATCCGGTGTGATGAAACCAAAACCTTTTGAGTCATTGAACCATTTTACTGTACCAGTTGCCATTTTTGCTTCCTATATAAAAAAAACCGGGCCGGAAACCCGAACGCTGTTTGAGTTTCAAGACCGCAAAACGGCTGTAACCGGTACTGCAGAGAACTTGAAGCCAAACGCCAAGAGCAGTTTTACGCAACTCTAGTATTCAAGTCAAGTGCTTAATACACTTATTTTATAGGGGTGATGGGGGTGCAACAGAATAATTTCGTGAAGGTACTTGAATATTTCAGTGTAATCGTCAAATATTATATCAAGAGACAGAGATTTGCTCATTTCGCTCTAACTGATGAATAGCGAGACTGGAGACATGAAAGCAGGGAATGATGAGGATGTTGTACTGGAGGCGAAAAAGAGTAAACTCAAACCACCGCCCATGTTCAAGGTGATTTTGCTGAACGATGATTTCACACCTATGGATTTCGTGGTGGCCGTGTTGCAGACTTTTTTTTCGAAGAATCGAGAACAGGCAACCCAAATCATGCTCAAAGTACATTTGGATGGAGCGGGAATATGTGGAGTGTATCCCAATGATGTGGCGACCACCAAGGTTGAGCAGGTGGTCGCATTTGCGAGGCAGCATCAACATCCGCTAAGGTGCGTGATGGAGGAGACGTAAAATGATTGCCCAAGAGTTGGAAGTAAGTTTACATATGGCGTTCGTCGAGTCGCGGCAGAAGCGGCATGAGTTCATAACGGTCGAGCACTTGTTACTGGCTCTGCTCGATAACCCGACCGCTGCAGAAGTGCTGCGCGCCTGCTCGGTCGATATGGAAGATTTGCGTCGACTGCTGACAGAGCATGTTACGGAGAACACGCCCACCGTGGGCGGCAGCGGCGAAGTGGATACACAGCCTACGCTAGGGTTTCAGCGCGTGATCCAGCGCGCGATTCTGCATGTTCAGTCTTCCGGGAAAAAAGAAGTCACCGGCGCCAATGTGCTGGTAGCGATATTTGGAGAGAAAGACTCCCATGCGGTTTATTTTCTCCATCAGAAAGGCATCACCCGGCTCGATGTGGTGAACTATATTTCTCATGGTATCAGCAAGGTATCGCAGGGAAGTCCCGCGAAACCCGAAAGCGAAGGCGATCCCGAGCAGGAAATGAGCGCGGGCGGCGCGCTGGAAAGTTACGCGATAAATCTCAACTCTCTTGCGCTGGCTGGCAAGATCGACCCATTGATCGGACGTGAGCGGGAACTGGAACGCCTGATACAGACGCTATGCCGACGCCGCAAAAATAATCCCCTGCTGGTGGGCGAAGCGGGTGTAGGCAAGACCGCTATCGCGGAGGGGCTGGCAAGGCGGATTGTCGAAAATGATGTTCCCGACATTCTAGCGAACCATCAGGTTTATGCACTGGATATGGGTGCACTGCTGGCGGGAACAAAATATCGGGGCGACTTCGAACAGCGCCTGAAGGCCGTGCTGAAACAGTTGCTTGATAGTGCCAACGGCATTCTTTTCATTGATGAGATTCACACGCTGATCGGTGCAGGAGCCGCTTCCGGCGGTACGCTGGACGCTTCCAATCTTCTAAAACCGATTCTTAATACCGGCCAGCTGAAATGTATCGGTGCCACGACTTACAGCGAATACCGGGGAATCTTTGAAAAAGACCATGCCCTATCGCGTCGCTTTCAGAAAATCGATGTACTAGAGCCCAGCGTAGAAGAAACGGTCGCCATATTACGCGGCCTGAAAGCCCGCTATGAGGCGCACCATGGTGTCAAATATACGGCCATTGCGCTTACCACCGCAGCAGAATTATCGGCACGCTTCATTAACGACCGGCATTTGCCGGACAAGGCGATAGATGTCATCGACGAAGCCGGCGCGGCACAGCGCATTCTGCCGAAGTCGAAGCAGCGCAAGGTAATCAGCAAACATGAGATCGAAAGTATCATTGCCAAAATTGCGCGCATCCCGGCACAAAATGTCTCCAGTGATGACCGGAACGCGCTAAAAGTGCTGGATCGAGACCTGAAAGCAGTGGTATTCGGCCAGGACAAGGCCATCAATGCGCTGACAGCGGCGATAAAGATGGCAAGAAGCGGCTTGGGCAATCCACAAAAACCCGTGGGGTCATTTCTTTTTTCCGGGCCTACCGGTGTTGGTAAAACCGAGGTCGCCCGGCAGCTGGCCTATGCATTAGGTATTCATCTGCACCGCTTCGACATGTCCGAATACATGGAGCGCCATGCCGTTTCACGCCTGATTGGCGCCCCGCCGGGATATGTCGGTTTCGACCAGGGTGGTTTGCTTACCGAGGCCATCATCAAGCAGCCATATTCCGTACTGCTGCTGGATGAAATTGAAAAGGCGCACCCGGATATTTTCAATATCCTGCTGCAGGTGATGGATCATGGTACGTTGACCGACAATAACGGCCGGAAGGCGGATTTCCGCAACGTGGTAATTATCATGACGACCAATGCCGGTGCCGAATCGCTTAACAAGACCTCCATAGGCTTCACCAAGGCGGCGCTGGCGGGTGATGAGATGGCAGACATCAAACGTCTGTTCACACCTGAGTTCCGCAATCGGCTGGACGCGATCATTTCCTTTGCATCCCTGAATACGGACGTGATTCTGCGTGTAGTGGACAAGTTCCTGATGCAGCTTGAAACGCAGTTGCACGAGAAGAAAGTGGAAGCGATATTCACCGATGCTCTGAGAGAATACCTCGCCAAAAATGGCGCCGACCCTCTCATGGGCGCGCGTCCCATGGCCCGGCTCATCCAGGACACTATTCGTAGCGCCTTGGCGGATGAGCTATTATTCGGACGGCTCGCCAACGGTGGCAAAGTGACGGTGGATATCGGTGCCGATAACAAGGTGAAACTTCAGTTTGAGGAAGAAGCCGCAGCTGCTGCTGTATAAGCATACTCTCCTTATTCCGGATAAAAAAAGGCGCTGATCGCGCCTTTTTTTATCCGGAATGCCCGAACAGCCTAGAGCTTGGCCGACCAACAGCTACTTTCATTCGGCTTCATACTTGAAAGACAGATTCACCCTCGCGCGATACGCAACAACCTTACTGTCCTCAATTACCATATCCAGCTTTACTATTTCCGCAACCCTCAGGTCACGCAATGTTTTTGACGCCGTCTCGACTGCATTTGTGGCAGCATCTTCCCATGAGGTCTGGCTGGTCCCGATTATCTCTGTAATTCGATAGACACTATTTCCTGACATGAATTTTCTCCTTCCAAGGTGAGGGTGAGCAATAAAAACGGTTACTAAACGATCTCAGCATGCCAATCCCAACGCGAATTTTCAGTTTATGGCTAACTTCGGTGGATTGCAATCTGTACTCAGCTGCCGAGGGTCAATATCAGCCCCAGGATCACATACTCGCATCCTGATCGGCGGCTTTTTTTCGCGCCGATCTCCCGCGCCGGTGCTCACGACCGAACGCCGCTTGGCCTGCATTTTGTCGATGGCGAGCACAAGCGCCCGGATTCCTGATGGACCGGAGACAACGGGTTGGGATCCGCTTTGTGGGCAGCAAGCGGATATGCCTTATCGAAGTTGCTACTTACATTCAAGCTTTGGTTCTGTTTCATGATCCTCACGCGCTCCCAGGATGGCACCTGCGGTCACCGCCGCCAGTCCCGCCAGGGTCAGCAGGGACAGCGGTTCCCCCAGAACGGGCACAGCAGCCAGCGCCGACACGACAGGCACGAAAGCCATCAGCAAAGCCACTGTTTGGGAACCCAGGCGGCTCACCGCAAAGGTAAAAAGCAGCATTGCCAGGAATACCACTACTACGCCCTGATATATTGCCTGAATGGCGATTTCGCCAAGAGGTGCCTGACCAAGCGTGCTGGGCAGGAATAACCACCAGATTGGCAGGTAGACTACCGCGCTGCCCAGCGTAGTCGCTACCGTCGCGGCAAGAGGTTGTATCGGATAGCGGCTGAGCAACAGCGTGAAAACGGCCCAGGATGATGAACCGCATAGTAAAAGCAGGTCGCCAAGAATTTGCGTATGGGTAAGTTTCGGCCCGCGAGAAAACGAATCTACGGCAATCAGTACGATCCCGGCGAAGACAATAACCAGGGCGATGTGACGTTTTCTCAACGGCCTCTGCCCAAGCCATAACCATGCAATGATCGCCGTCAAAAAAGGCAATGCACCGGGCAATAGCACAGCAGCATGAGCCGCCGGCGTCATGCGGAATGCAGCATACACGACAATTGCGTAGCCTACGCCGCCAAACAGCGAGAACAGCACGATTACCTTGAATGGCGGTAGCAGAACCCTTGGCAAAAAAAAGACCGCGATGGATGCGCCGACACCGAAACGCAGCGCTGCGATGTCCCAGCTTGTCAGTGTGCCCGTGCCGCCCAGGCGCGTAACGAGGATGAAGCCGGTCCAGATGCACATGCTTAAGGAAGCCGCGATCCAGCCGCTACGGGAATGTGTTGCTGGACTCACGATATTAACCACTGTCGACAAGATGTTTCAAATACGAAAACTATAGCCGGAACAATGCAATAAAAGCTATCACTACCCCGGAACAGCGGGGCATTTTGTCAAATGTTAACGGAAAAAGAATGCTGCACCGTTTCCTGCAAACCTATGATCCACGCGCAGGCATCCATGCATTCGCATGGCTATGTTGGACGCTGGGTAAGAAGTCGAACGTAACTGAGGTGAAAAATACGAGTTTCCCGAGATGCTGTCAGGCTGGAACCGGTCCAGGCTCAACGCTATGTCGTGCTTTCCTGATATTTTCAAGGGCTGCTGCAATGATGCGGCGCGGCGTGCCGATGTTCATGCGCATGAAGCCGCTTCCAGCCTCGCCGAAAAGCGTACCGGGACTCATGCCCACGCCAGCTTCGTGCACGAAGAAATGCCTGAGCTGTGCATCGTTTATATCCAATGCAGCCATTAGCGCACGGCAATCGAGCCAGAGCAGATACGTACCCTCCGGTTTGATCAGGCGAATTTCCGGCAGATGCTTAGTCAGATACGCCGCGACGAAATCTCGGGTATCCTGAAGATAAACAAGCAACGCGTCCAGCCATGCCCCGCCTTCCTGGTAGGCGGCCTCGAAAGCAGTGATACTGAAGGGATTGGATGCACTGACGTGCATCGTATCGAATACTTGCGTGAGTTCCTTGCGTCGCTCCGGATCGGATACAACAAGTACGGAGAGATTCATGCCGGGAATGTTGAATGTCTTGCTGGGCGCGATAGCGGTCACGATATTGGCCCCGTTTCCGGACGCCTCCGCCAGCATCGACAGCGTATGATGCCGGCTCCCAGGATAGACCAAATCGGCGTGAATCTCATCCGAGAATATCATCAGATCGTGTTTCTCGGCAATTTGCAGAATTCGCTCCAACTCCTGCTTGTTCCATACCCTGCCAACCGGATTATGTGGAGAGCACATCAACAACAGGCGGGCTTGCTCCGCGCATTGCTCCAAGTGATCATAGTCGATATCGTAGCGACCGTCCCCGAGGCGCAACGGATTATGTATCAGTTGCCGGCCTGTGCCGGTAACCGCCGAGAAAAACGGGAAATAAACCGGCGGTTGCACGATAACCGACTCGCCCGGCTTGGTGAACGCCATTACGGCTGCGTGTAGCGAGGGCACCACGCCGGGACACATCATGATCCAGTCCCGGCATATTTCCCAACCATGACGTTGCTTCAACCAATCTATCAAGGATTCATACAAGCTTTCCGGGTAAACGGTATAGCCGTATATGGGATGGGCGGCACGCCGCGAAAGTGCTTGCGTAACCGCCGACGGTGCCGCGAAATCCATGTCTGCCACCCATAGCGGAACAACGTCTGCTGCACCAAACATACTCTGGCGTGCTTCGTATTTCAGACTGGCGGTACCGCCCCTTTTGATTTCAATATCAAAATCAGGGCCGGTAATATCGCTACCGCTCAATCAATTTTCTCCCAGATCGTGGCTTGCGAAACCGTGTGCTGGAATTTCCGCCGGGTTTCGCGAATTACGAACGGCACGTCCTGCGGATCTCGAATCAGTTTGAAATGGCTGCCCAGAATCTTTTTCAGACCATCAAGCGTGGTAAAGCTTTCACCATCCCGCTTGAAACCACCAATCCATGCATCCCGCCTGGTATGTTCCTCCAGCCAGGTATACGGCGAAGCGATCAGCAAAAGACCACCTGGATTAAGTCGTGCATGAATGGTTGTGAGCAGTTTGGCCGGATCGTAAAGGCGATCGATGAGGTTGGCTGCAAGGATGAGGTCGTAACCGGTAAAAATAGGCTTGAGGTTGCAGGCGTCTCCCTGGTAGAACGTCACTTTTTGCTTTACGCCATCCAGGCCGAGGCCGGTCAGCGTACGCTCTCTATAGAGAACAAGGTCGCCCTCATCCGTTAGCGTATAGCGCAACATACCCTGCGCGGCAAGCTGGACGCCTTGTCCGATGAACCGGGCGGAGAAATCGATACCGGTTACCTCATCGAAATGCCGTGCCAGTTCAAAGGTCGAACGTCCGGAAGCACAACCAAGGTCGAGCGCTTTGCGAGAAGGTTTATTACCGAGGGCAGCGATAGCCAGCTTGGCAAGTGCCTTTGGAAAATTAGGCACCCCAAAATAGGTATCTCCATAATGAAATTCGGCATACTCGGAAAGGAGCTTGTCGGTTTCATAGTGAGAGTCATGCTGCACGGCAGGCGCATCGCTGACCACGTAGCGAAACCCCGCATGTTGAAAGAAATGACGCCGAAACGCATAGCGAGCGCTTTTCTGCGATTCATCCCCACAGGAAATCCAGGAACCACCCTTCATGAGGTTATGCCGCCCATCGAATGTTGGTGTGGTGAAATCATCGTAATGCGGATGAATATCAAAACCTTCAAATGGATAGATGGGTGTTTCCGTCCATTGCCAGACATTACCGACGATATCGTAGAAATCCCCGTGAGGAAATTCATTGACCGGATGAGCGGATGCAAAATGATCGAGGTGAATATTAGCCGGCGCAGGCTCAGCAAATGGAAGTTCGGCTACCCCGGCCATATCGTAAAGGCGGTACCATTCATCTTCCGTCGGCAGTCGGTACGGCTGGCCGCTTGCTGCCGCTTTCCAGTTACAAAATGCCTTTGCTTCATGATAGTTCACTTCAGCCGGCCAGTCCCATGGCATGGGTATTTCCTCGGTCATCAGGCGCAACCGCCAATCCGCACCTTGCCTGATCCAGAAAAGAGGGTATTCCGAGCGAGTATGATAGCGCCAGGCGCGACCTTCCTCTTCCCAGAAACTTTCGGTGCCGTACCCATTAGCCTGGACGAAGGCAAGAAACTCCTGGTTGCTTACCAGGTATTTGCCGGCTTTAAAAGCCGCGACTTCCGCGATGTGGCTGCCATACTCATTATCCCATCCATAGGCAGAATCGGCTTTATCTTTACCAAGACGCACAGTGCCCGAAGTCACATCGATGAGCCGGTTTTGAGGCGCCTGACCGGACTTCCGGCAAGGTTCCCACGCAGGATGCGGTTTGACATGTTCAATTGCGTGCTGCCGGATGAGCACGGACGACGTCTCCAGATGGATGAGTTCGTGTTCTATACACATCATGATCGTCCACCAGGGGTTGTCCCAGCCTATCGGCAAGCTAAGCGGTGTGTCCCTGATAAGCTGGTCCACGACATTGCGCACCGTGTCGCGGTAAGCTCTCACTTCCTCGACGGTTGGCCAGTCGTAATGGGTCGTGTTAAGGTCATCCCAACCCATTTCGTCTACGCCTACCGCGAACATGGATTCCATCTTGGGGTTGATCCGTTTCGTGATAAGTCCAGCAAGCAGCAGCTTGTTTGTAAAAAAAGTGGACGTATGACCCAGGTAAAAGACTGGCGGATGACGCAACGGAATCGGTTTTTTAAAATAGGCTTCGTCGCCCTGCAATGTCTCAAAAAGCTGCTCATAGCGATCCAGCGTGGCATGAAAATATTCACGTATCTCCTCGCGTTTTGCAGCGACGTCGTCACCCGAAAGAACAGGCGTTCTCGGGAAAAGCAATTTGGGCATCATGCGTAACTTTGGTATTTCAGAAGCGGGCTGGACGGGCGTTATGTCTCTTCGTGCGTTCAGATTCATATTCAACCTCAGGTATGAATTGCCTCAATAAAGTAAAGAATAAACCAGGAAGTGTACACCCGGTTACATCGCCGCAACATTGCTCTAAACCTGGATACGCCATTCAGCCGCTCATCTTTTACTTATTTTCAATATAGCGGCTTGATCCGCGGCGATTTTTTTCCAATATTTTCTCCGCTCCCCGACCCCGTTTATTTTGGTCGGTTCGCTACAGCACGGATGGATTAGTTGGAATGAGGGAAGATCGTTGTATCCGAACTCAGGGTCAAGGCTAAACCACTAAATGATCAGATCACAACCCAGCGAGTCGAACCGATGCACCCATTCAGATTAACCGGTCGAACAGATATTATTTTCAAATTCGATTCCGATGACGGGAACTAGTTCATTAACTTGCCCTACGCTTCCTCCCCATTCCACCTGTTGGAGCTGAATTCTGCGTGTGTATAACCGCAAAGTGGAGGTAAAGGATGTACATGAGGTAATAGAGTAGCGCAAATAAGAAAAAAAATGAACGCTTTCGTCGATTCAGGCAGGGTTATCGTGACAGCCTGTGCGACTATATGAAGTCATGGGCTCTGGATCAGAGCTCAACGATAGGTGAGCTCTTGTCGCGCTGTGCCGAAAAAATTGACATTTCCGATGTGAGGGGTATGGCCATAATGCATCGCAGGTTGACGCCTGTTTTCGAGAAAACATCTAGATATACCCAGATGGTCATGCTGGCTGGCGTACTCGCGTTTTTGCCGGTTCCGTCATCGGCAGGGAATGAGCGAGTTGACATCGCTCGTTTCTCGCGCGGTGACATGACCGGTTGGAGGCCGAAGATATTTTCCGGTTCGACCCATTATGCCTTCACAAACGAAAACGGACGTACCGCGTTGCGTGCGCAGAGCAATGCCGCCGCTTCGGGGCTCTATCGCGAGGTGAACATCGAACTGGGCAAAACGCCTATCCTCAACTGGACG
>JBDTHR010000011.1:0-3702 GCA_039936855.1 Nitrosospira sp.
CCTGCCGTGATCGCTATGCTGCCTTTTACCGCCTTGTTCAGCCGTACGCGTGAAACCAGCGACAACGCAACAAGCGCGCCGGAGACGTAGTACGGATGTCGCATTACGAATTTGAACGTATGACTGCGTGGGAACGTCTGCGTATCATGCACTTGCCCGTGTTCATCCTCGTGGGCAAACATGGTTCGATAATTTTTGCGACTGGCATCCATTCGCTCCAATAACGCTTTTTGTTCAGCCTCGAGAGCGCTGCTCATACCACATCCTTCATCAGCTTTATATCCTGCTGCAATTCATCACGCACGACATTGAAGGTTGAAGCAGAAGCTGGCTGTTTTGGCGCTGCGGCGTAGACCAGAAAAGCTATCAAAGCGTAAATCCCGGCGATACCCCATGCGGAAAGTATGCGGTAAGGGGTGTCCCAACACGTGATGATGACGGCCAACCCCAGGAAGATCAGGCTCAAGGCAGAAAAAAGCGCTACCATCAAATAACTGGTGGCTTGCTTCTTCCAATTCTCAGCCTGAATCTCCGCTGTTAACTTCACCAGTTCGAGATAGTCGTCGACTCGCCCTAAAGCAAGTGCTCCGAGTTGTTTGGCTTTTTTGATGGACTCAAACATGGCGATTATCTCGACTGATGTTCTGGTGCCGGAAGGACGGTCAACGACGCGCCATCAGCAAGCCGATCAACAAGCCGATGCCGGCGGCGTACCCTACCGATTGAAGGGGATGATCCTTTATACACTCCCTGGAACATTCAACACCGTAGTCAAACTGTTCGCGGGCATCCTGAGCCAGGTCTGCCGCCGCTTCGCGCGTGGAGGCAACCTTTGTCATCAATTTTTCCTTGGCTTCCTCCAGATCGACATCGGATAAACTGGGAATTCGCGAAATAAGGTCATCCAGATCGGCTCTGAGATTGTCCAGTTCGTCACTCGCGACATCACCTACCTGCTTGCCCGCTGATCTGGCTGCTTTTCCGACCCGCTGAGCTGCCGTACCCGCCCGGTCCGCCAAGTTTTCTGCTGCGGCTTTGGCGTCATCAATCTTATCCGAAGTATTCTGTTCCATATTGGTTCCTTCAATTGTTAGTCATAAGATATACGCAGTACTCGGTTCGAGCGCTTTGTCATGAATGCTCAGTTTCTCACAATTGCCGACATGGCTATGTACGTTGACACACATAATCCCGGATCCGGCAGTTGACCACGCACTCATCTTCGACCAGCCGCCGGATTCAGGATAAGACTCAGGATAATTGGATTGCTATCAGCGCTATCCTACTATTTCTCTTCTGCGATCTCAATATACAGGTTCTTCCGTGACGGAAACATAACGCACGCCAGATGTTTATATCGCATTTCGCAGGTTCAAATTGAGTGAATCCCGGCAAAAATGATATAATTTCACGCTAATCTGGCTTTGCGTCAAGTTCGTCCCCGAGTTTCGGGAGGAGTTTTTCGTAAGTCAGCTTAAATTCGCATATCCGTCGGTTTCAAGTAGGGTGCTCTTGAGAAGAGCGACTATGGCGGATAGAGGCTCAACCCCAAAGGAGAAATTCATGTCAGTAACCATGCGGCAAATGTTGGAGGCGGGAGTCCATTTCGGGCATCAGACCCGTTTCTGGAATCCCAAGATGGCGCCGTACATTTTCGGCCATCGCAACAAGATACATATCGTCAATCTCGAAAAAACCCTGACGATGTATCAGGACGCGATGAACTATGTGCGCCAGTTATCGGCCAACAAGGGCAATATCCTGTTTGTCGGCACCAAACGCCAGGCGCGCGATATCGTACGTGAGGAAGCGCTCCGCTGTGGTGCTCCCTATGTAGATCAGCGCTGGCTCGGCGGGATGCTCACCAACTTCAAGACAATAAAGCTGTCGGTCAAGCGTCTGCACGATATGGAGGCGATGGCGGAGGATGGCACTCTCGACAAGCTTTCCAAGAAAGAAGCACTGGATATTCAGCGCGATCTGGAAAAACTCGATCGCAGCCTCGGTGGCATCAAGAACATGAAAGGTTTGCCCGATGCCATGTTCGTGATTGATGTCGGCTATCAGAAAGGAGCAATTACCGAGGCCAAGAAGCTCGGTATACCGATTGTCGGCGTGGTGGACACCAATCACAGCCCTGATGGCTTGAACTATGTTATCCCCGGCAATGATGATTCGAGCCAGGCGATACGTCTTTATGCACGCGGTGTCGCCGATGCGATTCTGGAAGGGCGCAATCAGGCCATGCAGGAAATCGTAAAAAATGAGCTGGCACAGGCGGATGAGGCAATAGCCGCAGAATAACAAGAGCTGCTGTTAGCCGGTCAGATGGACTTTCCTCTCTGAAGGCGACGTGGGCGATATGATCCACGTCGGGCTACTTTAACAAATTATATCTGGAGTGAATATGGCGGACATCACCGCAAAAAGGGTGAAGGAATTGCGCGACATGACCGGTCTAGGCATGATGGAATGCAAGAAAGCGTTGACTGAAACCGGCGGGGACATCAAGGCGGCGGAGGATCTGCTGCGTATCAAGAGCGGCGCCAAGGCGAGCAAGGCCGCCGGGCGTATCGCGGCGGAAGGAATGGTGGCGGCGTATATCGCGCCAGATGGCAAGAGCGGCGCCCTGGTTGAAGTCAACTGCGAAACCGATTTTGTCGCCCGAAATGAAGACTTTATCGGTTTTGTTCGCGATCTTGCGCAACTGGCAGCGACGAAAGATCTGGTCGATACCGAAGCATTGGCGAGCGCCGCGTTGCCGAGCGGGGACAATGTGGAAGAGTTTCGGGAAGCGCTGGTAATGAAATTAGGCGAAAATATCAGCCTGCGCCGTTTCGCGCGCCATGTAACTCAGGGGCATCTTGCTTACTACTTGCATGGTGCAAAAATTGGCGTAATGGTAGATTACACTGGGGGTGACCAGACGCTGGGCAAGGATTTGGCGATGCATATCGCGGCCAGCAAACCGATATGTGTGTCAAGCGAGCAGGTGTCTCCGGAGTTGCTGGCGCGCGAAAGGCAGATCTATACCGCGCAGGCGGAGGAAAGCGGTAAGCCTGTCGATATCGTCACCAAAATGGTTGATGGGCGTGTCGTTAAATATCTTGCTGAAGTGACTCTTCTCGGCCAACCATTCGTCAAGAATCCGGATCAGACTGTGGAGAAACTGCTTGCCGAAAAGTCGGCGAAGGTGAATGCCTTTACGCTGTTCATCGTGGGTGAAGGCATCGAAAAGAAAGCTGGCGATTTTGCCGCCGAAGTGATGGCGCAAGTAAACCAGGCCAAAGAAGACAACACATCGCAGCCAAATTGATTATTCACTATTCATGACGATCGCCTCTTACAAGCGTATTCTGCTTAAGCTCTCGGGTGAAGCCCTTATGGGCGACGATAGCTATGGCATCAATCGGGTGGTAATTGAACGAATCGTAGCCGAGATTACTGACGTAATTCAGATGGGCGTCCAGGTGGCTGTGGTAATTGGCGGCGGCAATATTTTTCGCGGAATAACGTCCGCTGAAGATGGGATGGATCGCGCCACCGCGGATTACATGGGGATGCTGGCTACGGTGATGAATGCCCTGGCGCTGCAGGATGCCATGCGCCGCGGCGGTTTGGTAAGTCGGGTACAATCGGCATTGCGTATTGATCAAGTCGTGGAGCCCTATATTCGTGGAAAGGCCATACGTTATCTGGAGA
>JBDTHR010000012.1:0-4859 GCA_039936855.1 Nitrosospira sp.
CATCCTTTAAATTTCTCCATTGCTCATTGGCTGCGTCGGTCTCCCAGGGGCGGGCCATATCGGGGAGATGGACAAGTTCGAAGATGCGCCTGAGCGCCAGTATCATCAGGTCAAACGGCGTTTTCTGTTTGGCTTCCTCTTCGCGAAGGGTAAATCGGGGCTCCATCGGGTCTTCCGATACGTATGAAGAAAACGGTATCAGATCATCCAGGCTTTCCTCCTCGCCCGGAACGGGTTCCTTGATTTCCAGTTCACCAAGCAGCGCCTGCAATAAAGGCTGGTCGCGTGGATCAATTCTCATGGGTCCGAATTCGGCGCGGAAATATTCAGTCCGTGTCAGCGTTTCAACAACCTTGCCGTCTTGTTGTATCGACCGTTTCTCTGTAGGGCCTTTAAAGGGAGATTTCTTGTCACCCTGGGGTTCAAGAGGATCAGGCTTGCCACTGGTAAAATCCCAGTTGCATGGGTCCCACGTATCGTCGAATCCGATGCTCTCGCCGTTATTCTCATCCGTTCTCAGCAAAGACCAAGTCTCTATTCGACCTCCAAATCGATTCGAAGCTTCAAGAAGGAGAATGCTGTTGATCTTGAGTAATTCCTTATTCTTGATCAGCTCATGGCAACAATACAAGCCGGCAATGCCGCCGCCGACGATCACGACATCGTAGGGCGCTGAGACTTGCTTATCGGCTTGATCGCTTGGCATGTGTTTTCCTCAAAAGATTTACCGGACTGATCTCTATTTAGCCGTGGTCAGGTTGCCATCGTAGTGTAACTTGACGGCAATCTCCATTGTGGAGGCTAAGTTTGTCCACACCTGTCTACCGCAATCAATTCCTGTCCAGCTTCCGGTACTGCACCGCTTCGGCAATATGGGCGCTGGCTATGGTTTCTTTTGCCGCCAGATCGGCGATGGTGCGTGCCACTTTCAGGACGCGGTGGTAAGCGCGTGCGGAAAAATTCAGGCGGCTGATGGCCTGTTTAAGCAAAGTTTCCCCCATCGCATCCGGCACACAGTACCTGTCGATGTCCTTCACTGCCAGATGGGCGTTGGCCTTGCCTTGCCGAGCCACCTGGCGCTGATAAGCCAATTCAACCCGCTCTCTGATCGCCTTGCTTGCTTCGCCTTGCGCCTGGCGCATCAAATCTTCCTGCGGCACGGCGGGCACCTCCACCTGTATATCGATGCGATCGAGCAACGGGCCCGAAATTTTGCCGCGATAGCGTGCTACCTGGTCAGGGGTGCAGCGGCATTTTCCGCTGTAATGTCCCAGATAACCGCAGAGGCAGGGGTTCATCGCGGCAATCAACTGGAACCGGGCGGGAAAATCCGCCTGGCGCGCCGCGCGTGATATCGTGATACGTCCCGATTCCAGCGGTTCGCGCAATACTTCCAGAACTTTGCGGTCGAATTCCGGTAGCTCGTCGAGAAACAAAACCCCGTTCATCGCCAGCGAAATCTCGCCGGGACGCGGATTGCTGCCGCCGCCGACCAGCGCAACACCCGATGCCGTATGGTGGGGCGAGCGATAAGGACGGCGTTTCCAGTTGGCAACATTGAAGCCGCCACTGCTCAGGGACTGCATCGCCGCGGATTCAAGCGCTTCTTCCTCTGTCATGGAAGGTAAAATACCGGGAAGACGCGCAGCCAGCATGGATTTGCCTGTGCCAGGCGGACCCACCATCAGTACGCTGTGGCCGCCCGCCGCCGCGATTTCCAGCGCACGCTTGGCGTGCGCCTGGCCTTTCACCTCTTCCATGCCCGGATGCTGAAACGTGCTCGTTTCCGTGTCGGGTACACTGGATGGCGTATACAACTGCAACGGCTCGCGCCCGGCTAGGTGTGCGCAAATCTGTAGCAGCGATGTCGCGGGATAAACGGTGGCTTCCTTGACCAAGGCGGCTTCAGGCGCATTTTGTGCGGGCAGCACGAAACTTCGTCCGGAGCGCGATGCGCCGTATGTCATCGCCAATGCGCCGCGTATCGCGCGCAGTTCCCCGGTCAGGGCGAGTTCACCCGCCCATTCATATCTGTCGAGCTTGTCCGAAGGGGTTTGGCCCGTTGCCGCCAATATGCCCAGTGCGATAGGCAGATCGAAGCGCCCGCTCTCCTTAGGCAAATCGGCGGGGGCGAGGTTGACGGTGATGCGCCGGGCGGGGAATTCGAACTGCGCGTTTTGTAGCGCCGCCCGCACCCGGTCTTTACTTTCTTTCACCTCCGCTTCCGGCAGCCCGACGATGGTAAAGCTGGGTAGCCCGTTTGCGATATGAACCTCCACCGTTACCAGTGGCGCTTCCATGCCGGAGATTGCGCGGCTATAGAGAATAGCTAGCGGCATGCAGAAGGATCCTCAACCGGAAACAACGGGATCAATGGGAATAGTGCGGCGGAATCGAATATGTGCAGGATGTCCGAAAACGCGACAATTTAATATCGAATAGCTGGTTATTCCGTTTCCGACAGATCATCCAGCGTCTCCACCGGAACATCGAGCGTGCCCTCCGACTTATCCGTCTTCGCGCCAGCTTCAAGTGCGGCGACTCTGGTTTCCAGCGCCATCAGTTTCTCGCATGTGCGTTGGAGTATTTCCTGCTGCACCTCGAATTCCTCGCGGGTTACCAGATCGAGGCGGGTGAATATTCCTGCAAGCATGACCCGCATGTTCTTTTCGACATCCTTGATGGGATTCTGTGACAAAAGCTCGTTGACCTTTGTTACGATTTCCTCCACCACTTTTTGACTAGCCATAATTATCTCCATGATTTCTGCTCCATCACCCGGCCGGGTGAGGAGTGATGCATGCGTGCTAAAATCTCATACTTCGGCAAAATAGGCAATCAGCGAACTATTATGGAGCGTATTCGCCTCCTGGAAAACTGGATCGGGACACAATTTCCTGATAAACCCTTCACATTGGCACCCGCGTCCGCAGATGCAAGTTTTCGCCGTTATTTTCGTGTGACGTTCGGCGACGCGACGCTGATCGCAATGGATGCGCCGCCGCCGCAGGAAGATTGCGCGCCTTTTGTGCGCGTCGCCGGGCTATTCGCCGCGGCAGGCGTGCATGTGCCGGAAATCCTGGCGGAGGATCTGGCGCAGGGTTTTCTGCTGCTTTCCGATCTCGGAAGCACAACCTATCTCCAGGCGCTGAACAGCGATGCTGAGGATACCGATCGCTTATACCGCGATGCGGTGGCTGCGCTTGTTGAAATCCAGCTTGCCAGCCGCGCGAATGTCCTGCCGGACTACGACGAAGCGCTGCTGCTGAGAGAGCTGGACCTGTTCCCGGAATGGTACCTGGGCAGGCATCTGCATATCATGCCCACGGCGGCGCAGAAAGCGGAACTCGATCGCATTTTCCAACGGATCGTCCAGAACAACCTGGCCCAACCGAAGGTGTTTGTGCATCGCGACTATCATTCGCGCAACCTGATGGTGACCACCCCCAATCCGGGCATCATCGATTTTCAGGATGCGGTCTACGGACCCATTACCTATGATCTGGTGTCACTCTTCAAGGACGCGTACATAAGCTGGGGTGAGGAACGCATACTCGACTGGCTGATCCGTTATTTGGAACAGGCGCGCAAACTCGGGTTGCCCGTACCCGACGATTTTGCCGATTTTTATCGCGATTTTGAATGGATGGGCGTGCAGCGTCATATCAAGATACTGGGGATCTTCTCGCGCCTGAATTACCGTGACGGCAAAAACGACTACCTCACCCATATACCCTTGGTGGAGGCGTATTTGCGTAAGGCATGCAAGCGCTACCGCGAACTTCATCCGTTGCTGACACTGCTGGACGAATGGACAGTCACCACATCGCCGGAACCGAAAGTTGGCTACACCTTCTGAAAACGTCTCCTTCAAGGTCATGATCCTCGCAGCGGGGCGCGGCCAGCGCATGCGTCCCCTGACGGATACATTACCCAAGCCGCTGCTGCGCGTGGGGAATAAGGCGCTGATCGAATATCAGCTGGAAAGTCTCGGGCGTGCCGGTTTTACCGACGTTGTCATCAACCATGCTCATCTGGGGCACATGATCGAGGCTGCCATCGGCAATGGCGATCGTTATGGTGTAAATATCCGTTATTCGCGTGAGCCGGTCGCATTGGAAACCGCAGGCGGCATCGCCCAGGCGCTACCCCTTCTGAGACCTGAGCGGGAAAATCGGGAAAACCAACCGTTTCTGGCGGTCAATGCGGATATCTTCTGTGAAATCGATTTTTCCCTCCTCCTTCCGGTTTTACGGCACATGCAAGCCAGCCCCGATGGCGATCTCGCCCATCTGGTACTGGTCGATAATCCTCAGCATCATCCCGAGGGCGACTTCACCCTCGATTCGGGCAGAGTAACGCTTTCGGGGGAAAATAACCTTACCTTCAGCGGTGTCGGCATCTATCAGCCCAAGCTCTTCGCCGATATCGTGCCGGGTTCCCTGGCAAAACTCGCGCCCCTGCTGCGCCAGGTAATTTCATCGGGTAAAGTGAGCGGCCAACATTTCCAGGGCGTATGGATAGATGTAGGCACGCCTGAGCGGCTCAGGCTGATCGATTCCCGGCTAAGCACTGCCAGTCACTAGCCCGCGCGTAGGAATGGGTGAAGCAAAGCACAACCCCCCAAAATCCATCAAAATCAACCAAAAACCACAGGGATACTTTGCTTTATCCGGCAAATGCTGTAAGAATCTTTACCCATGATCCCCATTCAAGGCTTCAGCGAACGGCGACATCGTCTGGCATCCCAAATGCAGAAGGGCGTTGCCATCATTCCTACCGCGCCGGAGCGGGTGCGGAATAGAGATGCGCATTATCCCTATCGCTTCGACAGCTATTTCTATTACCTGACAGGCTTT
>JBDTHR010000013.1:0-2874 GCA_039936855.1 Nitrosospira sp.
CTGGAAGATGTAAAACCTTCCAGCCGGCAGTACCCTTACATCCGCATCGACGTGGACGAGCGTGAAAAGCTGCACCGTCTGGCGGTGTCGGTGCAAAGCATCGACAAGCGGTTCCCCGGCATGGAAATACCGCTACTTCACAAATTCAGCCTCAATGTCGAGGCGGGCGAGAAAATAGCCATCATCGGCCCCAATGGTATCGGCAAGACCACGCTACTACGCTGTCTGGCCGGGGATCTGGCGCCCGATGCGGGAGAAGTAAAATGGACGGAGAAGGCTCGCCCCGGTTACTTTGGCCAGGATCATGCAGCCGACTTCGAAGCAGATGTGTCGCTCACAGACTGGATGACGCAATGGCGGCGCCAGAACGATGATGATCAGGTTGTTCGCAGCGTGCTGGGAAGACTGCTGTTTTCCGGCGACGAAGTAAAAAAATCGGTGACGGTAATTTCAGGAGGAGAGGAAGGGCGAATGTTGTTCGGCAAGCTCATGTTGCAAAAAAACAACGTGCTGCTCATGGACGAACCGACTAACCATCTCGACATGGAGTCCATCGAATCCCTCAATGCCGCATTGGAAAAATATACGGGCACGTTGATCTTTGTTTCCCATGACCGGGAATTCGTATCCTCGCTGGCAACCCATATCATCGAAATGAAGCCGGATGGAATCAATGATTTCAAGGGCAGCTATGAAGATTATTTAAGGGGAAGTCAAGTCGCCGTACCAGATAATTCCGGCTCCCGGAGCGGTAACCCGGCACCCAAGGAAAAAATCCGCGCGTCATCCCGATGACGCGCTCTCCGCGCCAGGCAGGCTGGCGCGGTAACGCTCCCAGTCGAAGCAGGGACCGGGATCCGTTTTCCGGCCCGGCGCGATGTCCGAATGCCCGCCGATACCGGTGATGGGATATCTGCCTTGAAGCGTTTGGGTGAGTGCTGTCAGAGCCTGGTACTGGAGATCGGTAAAAGCTGTCGTATCACTACCCTCAAGCTCTACACCGATGGAAAAATCATTGCAGCAGCTCTTGCCCTGCCAGCAGGACTCACCCGCATGCCAGGCGCGCTTTTCGCAGGAAACAAACTGGATAGTCTCGCTGTTTCGCCGGATGAAAAAATGCGCGGAAACTTTAAGGCCGCGAAGATCATGATAATAAGGATGAGCTTCGGGGTCGATTCTATTAGTGAATAATTCGATCACGCCATCACCGCCAAATTCTTCTGGCGGCAGACTGATGCTATGGATTACCAGCAAGTTTATTTCGCAATCGACGGGACGTTCGTCGCAATTAGGGGAAAGAATAAAACGTGCCCCGTCCAGGTAGCCCGCCGCATCGATTTTCATCCGATGATTGCCCTTAAACGCCGCTCTCACGCCTGAATCTTGCTCGCATTGTTGGCTGTAAGCAGGTAACGTCACGACTGCAAGTGCAACCGACGATGTTCATCGCTACAGAAAAATTTGTCTTCCGAAGCGATACTTTCACTTCTGGGCAAATGTACGCCGCAATGAATGCAGCGCACCATGTCCTCACCTTCAATTGATGACGACGTATTATGCGCCTCTTCCTGCTGCTTTTTAATTGCGCGCCGGTAACCCCTTATTACCCAGATGAAAAATACAACAATAAGGGCAAAAAATAGCAGTCTACCCAACGTGTGGTCCCCACTTCAGTATCGAGATTTATCGTGCATCTTACTAAAAAACACGTCGTGACATTCTACCGTTTAGGTGGTACTGCGCAAGCTTCATAGTCAGAGGGTTAAAGGTATATTTTCCATAACCCCCGCGATTCATCCTGTCAAGACGAGACAAAATTGGAAAAAAAGAATTGAACGAATGGTCGGGGTGAGAGGATTCGAACCTCCGACTCCTGCGTCCCGAACGCAGTACTCTACCAGGCTGAGCTACACCCCGAATCAATTATTTTCAAATGCCTGTTGTTACACGCAACTTGCTTCAACTTCTGAAGTCCGTGGGCAGCAATTGTACGCAGGAAGAGATATGCGGGCAATCCGGAACTGCTCCGAAAACGTTCAAAATTGAGTAAAAACTCGATTAATGATCCAGGCGCGGAAACCGGTTAGTAATTTCGCGCCACCGCAAATATGCTCAGTTGTAATAAAGACTCCTTATAGCTCGAATCAGGCAGCAACGAAATCGTTTGGGATGCCATCTCGGATTCGGATTGTGCCTGCTGTTTAGCGTAATCCAGTGCGCCAGTTTGCTGGATAACCTCCAGGACCGGCTGGAAGCCACCATCACCGCCCTGCTCTATGGCATTGCGTATTATCGCCGCCTGCGCGCTTGATCCTGTTTTCATTGCATAAATAAGCGGCAGCGTAGGCTTGCCTTCCGCCAGATCATCTCCCAGATTTTTGCCCGTTTCATGATAGTCCCCCGAATAATCGAGCATGTCATCGGTTAATTGAAATGCGGTGCCGAGATGCATGCCGTAGGCGGCCATCGCCTCCTCCTCCTCCGGCGTGGCATTGCCGAGGATCGCGCCGAGTCGGGTTGCCGCCTCGAACAGCTTCGCCGTTTTATAACGGATCACTCGCAGATAATTTTCCTCGTCGACATCCGGATCGCGACAGTTGAGCAATTGCAACACTTCGCCTTCGGCAATGGTGTTGGTCGCATCCGCCAATACCTGCATGATGCGCATATTGTCCACTTCCACCATCATCTGGAACGCACGAGAATAAAGAAAATCCCCGACCAGTACGCTCGCCGCGTTCCCGAATAAGGCATTTGCTGTTGCCTTGCTTCGCCTCAACTCGGAAGCATCCACGACATCGTCGTGCAACAGCGTCGCGGTATGTATGAACTCCACGACGGCCGCAAGATTGTAGTGATACCGTCCCGCATAGC
>JBDTHR010000014.1:0-11192 GCA_039936855.1 Nitrosospira sp.
GCAAGCACATTTAAAGCGGGATCATCAATCGGCCCCTTGAAATCGACGATGCCCCGCTCCACCGCCAGGCGCTGGCCATACGCCTCGAAGCTGGTATCACGCGCGGCGATAGTGCCGATGGCTTGCACTCGATGTCCCGGCTCGCCGCGCAGACTCAACTGCCCGCCCAGTCTTCCCTCGAGACCCGAGGCGCGGATAAAGAATTGATTGCCCAGATCGAGGTTGGCCTCCATATCGACCCGCAGGCCTTTCCGGTCGGGTTGGTGGTCGGAGGCCGCTCCTCCGGTAACGATGACATCATCCGGCAAGTGCGGACTACCCGCTGCTGGCTGGGCAATTAACCCCACGTTTGCGACAAGGCTGCCCTTCAAGTAGAGCATGTTGTTTTCCAGGCTGGCACGGCCATTTCCCGAAGCGATAATCCAGCGATCCGGTCGTTGTGCCAGCGGTACGAGATCAGCAACAATTTCCAGATTACCGTGCTGTCCCTTTAAATCCATCACGCCCGATGCCCTCAGGCTGCCGGGTCCCTTGGCGAGCTTCAGGTTCGCGAGCAGCCGGTCATTGGGCGGCGGCACGTGAGGGGCAGTAAAATGCAGAACATCCAGATGCAAGGATTCCTGGTCGAAGTTCGCCGCCAGCTTTCCCTGCTCAAGCCGCACGCCCTGCTCCAGCAGCGCCAATGCCAGATCGTCGCCGTGTATCTGCCCTTCCAGACGCGGACTGCTGAAAGTGCCAATGATATCCGCGCGTAAGGCAAGCCGCCCCCCCGTTCTTATATTGTCATTGAATGCCGGTCCGGCCCATGAAATATCGTCCATATCGACAAGCAGATTGCCGGTAAGGACTGCATCGGGCAGTATTGTCCAATTCATGGCAGACTCGGCGGATCTTGTGACGGGCATGGAGATTGAGGCACTCGCTTTACCCAAGCGCTTTCCTCCTGCTCTGAATTCTCCCGTCAATCTTCCGTCTACGGCCTTTGCAGCGAGCTCGAGCGTCTGCAAACCCAACGGCAGCGGCGAATCGCCCGGCAATATCCAATCGCCGCTTTCACGTGCAATGCTGAGGCGACCCACCAAACGCATTCCCGATGTGATATCCCATTCACCGCCCAGCCGAAGCGCTTCATTATCTGTCGACCCGCTCTTGACTGCATCGGCGCCAGGACGCAGTCCAATCCCGGAAAAATAACCCTTGCTACTCCATTTTTGGGGCGTCCATTCAATTCTGTTGATCTGCGCGATTCCACCAGCAACGATAAACTTTGCCGCGCCAAACGATATATTTCGGGCGCTAATACCCAGCGGGGCCATGCCCGCCAGCCGAAAGGAAAAACCACCGGTTCCCGACAGTTCGTGCAGTGCTCCGCGCCATTGTGCATTTTCCCACTGCTGAACCGCTTTGTTCAATTCCCCTCCTGCCCGCAGAGTCAGGCTCCGGTCGTCATTCAGGCGGGCCGCTATCCGTACTTCGTGTCGCGATCTTGTACCCTCCACTTCCAGCTTCAGATTCTGCAACGTCGTTTTTGACTTCGTTGCATAATCCGCAGCCGTTATCGTTAACGCGACGGTGTCGCCTTGCAGGTTGCCATCGGCGGCAGCACTGCCAAGATAGTGCTCACCTGGAAACGCGAGATTATTTCCTTTTGCATTGAATGTCATATCCGGCCATTGAAAACCCCGCTCCGAAAAATCGGCGGAACTGCTCTCCAGCACTGCCTTGGCAACAAGGGAGCCGCTGAATCCGTGCCCGATCTGTACAAGAGCCGGTGCCGCGAGCTCGAATTGCAACCGGTCGCCCTTGCGGCCGTATCCGCCGCGTGCGGTGAGATGATTGCTGCCGAGCCGCACCTCGACCTCACCCTTGGCTCTATTGAAACCCGCTACTTCGACCCGGCCATGGCCGCTCACCGGCTGTTTCGCCACGTAACTGTTTCCCATCTTGAAATTTATCGTACCTGCCGGGCCGGTTGCTGTCCCGCCTGCCGCTTCGGGTTCCAACTCGCCCGCCAGGTCCACCGCTGCGTTAAGGCTGGTTTGCGGCGCCTGAGCAAATGCTGAGACATCGAAGTTCTTGAGACTGCCTTTGAAACTAAATGCCCGCGGCGCGCTCAACTGAAGTTTGCCTTGACCTGCAAGCTGGGATCGGCCCCGGCTGAGGCGCATCTTTTCCAGTGTCACAGCATCGCCTTCCCGCACCACATGGGCATCCAGACGCAGCGTCCGGTCTTGCAGCGCCAGAATAGCGTTTTGATTCTGGCTATCGCCGCTGAGCTTTACCTCGCCATTCAGGCTCGCTGGACGCAGACGTGTATCAAGCCTGGCGGTATCAATGCGACTGATTATCAGATCCGCTGATCCTGTCGCCTCCTTGAGCCGCCAGGCAATGCTTCCTGAAATGGTCCCTCCGCCAGCCGCCACCAGCGTCAAATCGTTGAGCTGGAGCAATTCCGCGGATAGTATCGGTTGTGCACGCGCCTGAAGCACAGGTAAGCCGCCCTGGTCAAGCGGTTTGGGCGCACTATTCTCTACCGAAACGCTGCCCTCAAGCTGCCCGGATACGACTTCACGCAAGTTTGCCTGTACCGTAAGACTCGCTGTTGGCGCATCGGCAGAAAAAACATGCGGATCAAGTCCGCTTACAGACAAGCTTAGCCCGGTGATAAAAACAGGACCGTAAGGCTGCAGTTGCGCTTCGCCCTGCCCTGTCAACCCGGCGCCGCTACCTGTCGCTGTCATATCGAGCCGCTCGAGATTGCCTTTGACGATGGCGGAAATACGCGAACCACTGGTTTCAAGCACCGGGAAATCGGAATTCACAAGCTCGGCCAGTTCAGCTTCGGCGTGCAGATCGAATGGCCTGGTACCGTCCAGCTGGCCCGATGCGAACAGCCGGCCGAATTCGAGGTTGGTGCGCAACCCGGATAACCGATGCCTCCGCCCGTTACTTTCCAACCCTGCCGTGAGCTCCGACGCGACAAATACCGGCCGCCCGCTCTCTTCATTCATTACCAGTAACGTGCCAATATCGAGTTTATGCAAAGACAGCGAAAATGGCAGCTCCAGGTTTGCGGGCAAGGATTTTGGTTGCGAAGAGGGTGGCGAAACGATCTCAACCTCTTTCGCTGACAGCGCTGTAATCGTTACATGGCCCGAACGCAACTCGCCGGGTTGCCAGTCCAGTCGTACATCTCTTGCGATGACAAGCAGATTGTCACTCACGAAGCGAATGGTTTGCGCGCTCATCGATCCCGAAAGCGCACCATCCAGTCCTTCAAACGAAAGATCATCGCCACTGATATGCGAGACGGCCGTTGCGAGCGCCTTCAGCCCGGAAGTGCTCGTTGATAGCCAGACCCCGACACCCGAAACAAGCATAATGAGGACGGCCAGCACTAGCGCAGTCCATTGCCATCGCCATTTTTTCACGGCAGATTTTTCAGTCTGGTCTTCACCCGGAAAATTCCGCATATTTTTTTAGAACGCGACGGCAATAGAAAAATGCAGGCGTAACTTGCCGTCACGCTGACCGCGTGCGAGATCGAGCGCCAGCGGTCCAACGGGGCTCCGCCAGCGGACACCGCCTCCATATCCAACCGCAAGGTCAAGCCGACGTATGCTGTCGGCGGCATCGCCCACATCGGTAAAGACAGCGGCACCCCAGTCTCGCGTAAACCAGTGATTGTATTCAATCGTCCCGGTAGCCATCGCCAGTCCCCCCACTATAGCCCGGCCTTCACGTACACCCAGATGCTGGAATGCATAACCACGCACGGACTGGATACCACCGGCCCGGAACAGGTATTCCTGTGGGATACCAAAGCGCGATGGGGCAAACGTATACCCCAGTTCGCCGCGCAGCAGCAGCACATCGCGTTCCCCGACGGGGTACCAGAATTGATGCTTTATGTAGGTGCGCAGAAAATTTTGATCAGATAACGCCTGCTTGCTTCCGCCTCCAATACGCACTTCCGTTATATTTCCATCCCGCGGAAACAATGGATCGTCCACCGAGCGATAGCGCAACTGCCCATCCAGTACCAAGGTCTCGTTTATCTGATGCAACCCCCCCTTGGGTGCCCGGTCTTCCCGTTGCCAGTTAAGCCCAAGGCGAGTTTCCATTTTGTCAAACAGTTGATTGCGGCTTACGCCTATCTTCTGGCGTACAGTTTCCAATTCCTGAATAAAAGTCCTTTCGGCACCGGCTCCCAGAGAAAACCAGCGGCCGTTCCGGTCCGCCACACTTTCGACCGTCGTTGAGAGTGTTTGACGCTTTTGCTCCAGACGCAATCCGCCATTCAGCCGCAAAGCACGGTCGAGAAAATTATTGTTGGTGTAATTGACCTCGCCTCGCGCACCGGTATTGGAGCTGTAACCTGCGCCAACCGAGACACGCTGCGACCGAGCCTCCGACAAAACCACCTCCACAGGTGCCGCCTGATGCGTTGCCACATCAGGCCCGATGTTGACGGCGGCCGAGCTGAACTGGGGCAGGTTTTGTAGTTTCGTCTGGAATGAGAGTAATTGGTCTCGACGATAAGAATCTCCCGCTTTGAATGGAGCCAGTCCAGTGATCAGGGTTGGATCATAACGGCTGAGTCCCTTGATCTCCAAATTTCCAAAGCGGAAAGCAGGGCCCGAGTTCACTATCACCAATAAACGCGCCTCATGAGAATCGGAATCCACCTCCGCCTTGCTTTCCTCTATCTCCGCTGCGGCATAATCTTCCGCCGCCACGCTGGATAAGAGTATTGATTTGGCTTCTTCCCAGGCTGGCGAGCGAAATGGCTTGCCCGTACCCAGGGACCAGGCAGCCCGCAGCTTTTCGATACGAGCGCGTCGCCCCGGCTCATCAGTAGCCAGATCTCCCCTGAATTCGATATCGACTTCTGTAACGACGGTGCGGGGTCCCGGCATGATCTCCAGCACAGGGATTGCCGCCGGAGTAGTATCGGGCTCCCTTGGATGCAAGGTTATGGTTGGCGTGAAGTAGCCTTCAGTCGCGAGCAACTCGCTTATCTGCTTTCGTGCGCGGCGCATGAAAGTTGCGCGATCGGTTTCATCGACCAGTTGCGTAGTCGGTAACTGAAAATGCGTTTTCAACAAATCGCGTAACGGCTCCGGGACTGAAATAGTGACCGTCAGCGGCATGTTTTTGGCATTGGATTGCTGCGCACCGGCGACGCCGCCATTTCCCAGTGCAAAAAGGATGACCACCAGAAGGCGTGCTGATATCTGCATTTGCGCCGGGTGGAAATAAGAAAGGGATTTCGCAACAAACATGAGCGAGGCGGGCTGTTTGAATACGATACCAGAGCCCGCGAAAAAAAACTTGATCCAAACAGTGAATTGAAAGACCGATGTATGGTTCAATAGCGTCTTTATCGAGCTGAGAGCCAGCAATAGCATTGAATCTTAATGCAATTCCACCTATGCTTCAATTTGGCAGCCTGGGCGGACCGGTAAAGTAGAACTCATTTAATGATTCGCCGTCAAGCCAAGCACTTGCAGGAGCGGCGATTGCGGGCGCCGTTTCGGCTGAAGAAATCGGCTGAAGAAATCAAATGCAACTTCAATCCTGTACGCGCCATGCAGAAGCAACTTTCTTGGTGCACAAATGCCCAAGGCAGCCACGAGGCTTCGCTCGGCCCGCGCCATGTGGAACAAACCCTTTGCTGACTAATCTCCAGGCACAAGCACTTTGCAACGAGGAAATGGTATGGATAAGATAAAACAAAAGGGGAATCCCATAGACAAAAAAACACAAATCAATTTCTGGTACGTCATCATTGCGATACTCGGCATTCTGGTTATACAGAACTGGTACACGCAATACACAAAGGTTGAGCCCATCCCTTACAGCCGTTTTCATGAATTGCTTGATCAGGACAAGGTCGCGGAAATTGCGATCACCGAGAACCATATTTACGGCTCACTCAAGAATGAGGGTGCCGATGGGCTAAAGAATTTCGTTACCACGCGCGTAGAGTCCGAGTTGGCTGATAAGCTGGATAAGCACAACGTTACCTATACCGGGGTGGTGCAGAGCACTTGGGTTCGTGACTTGCTGTCCTGGCTGCTGCCGATGGCTATTTTTGTCGGAATCTGGGTATTTATCATTCGGCGCATGACTCAAGGGGGCATGCGCGGCGGTCTGATGTCGATCGGCAAAAGCCGTGCCAAGGTATTCGTGGAGACAGAAACCAAAGTCACCTTCGCGGATGTCGCCGGTGTCGATGAAGCAAAAGAAGAACTGATCGAGATCATCAATTTTTTGAAGAACCCTGAAGAGTATGGCCGTCTTGGCGGGCGCGTGCCCAAAGGTATCCTGCTGGTGGGGCCGCCCGGTACCGGCAAGACGCTTCTCGCCCGCGCGGTCGCGGGCGAGGCGGGTGTCCCGTTCTTTTCCATTTCGGGCTCCGAGTTCGTCGAGATGTTCGTCGGTGTCGGCGCCGCCCGGGTGCGCGATCTGTTCGAGCAGGCACGACAAATCGCGCCAGCCATCATTTTTATCGATGAGCTGGATTCATTGGGACGGGCTCGTGGCGCATATGGAATGGGCGGGCATGACGAGAAAGAACAAACGTTGAATCAGCTACTGGCCGAGCTTGATGGTTTCGACCCAAAAAGTGGCGTGGTGTTGCTGGCCGCAACCAACCGGCCCGAGGTCTTGGATCCCGCACTATTGCGAGCCGGGCGGTTCGACCGCCAGGTGTTGGTAGACCGGCCGGATAAATTGGGCCGTGAGCAGATTCTCGCCGTTCACCTGAAAAAAGTGTCGCTCGATACCGATGTCAAGCCTGAGCAGATCGCGGCGTTGACGCCAGGGTTCACGGGAGCGGATCTGGCGAATCTGGTCAATGAAGCGGCCTTGCTGGCAACCCGGCGTTCGGGTACGTCGGTAACGATGGATGATTTCAATAACGCAATAGAGCGGGTCGTCGCGGGCCTCGAGAAACGCAATCGGCTGCTTAACCCCGAGGAGCGGCGCGTCGTCGCATTCCATGAGCTAGGCCATGCCCTAGTAGCCCTGGCGTTGCCAGGCACTGACGAGGTGCACAAAATTTCGATTATTCCTCGCGGCATCGGTGCACTGGGCTATACGATCCAGCGTCCGACAGAAGATCGGTTTCTGATGAGGCAGGCTGAACTGGAAAATAAAATGGCCATGCTGCTGGGCGGTCGCGCCGCAGAACAAGTGGTATTCAGCGAGGTATCGACCGGCGCATCGGATGATCTCATCCGTGCGACCGACCTTGCCCGCGCGATGGTGCTACGCTACGGAATGAGCGATGCCGTGGGCCACGTGGCCTATGATCGCGAACGGTCGACTTACCTTCAGCCCGGCATACCCACGCCTCAAAGCCGGGACTACAGCGAGAAAACCGCAAACGCGGTCGATAGCGCTGTGCGCGCGCTTGTCGATCATGCGCTGGAACGTGCTATTGATATCCTAACGGTTAACCGTGCGTTGCTTGATCGGGCTGCAGAGGAATTGCTCGAGACCGAGACCTTGAACGAGCCACAGATAGAAGTGTTCAAGCGCGAGATAATCGCTCATGTTGCGCTTCCAGCAAAATCCTGATGTTGAAAAGCCGCCGGCACGGCGGCAGGACTTCGAGTTCTTCCTCGCGGACCGTCATCACTTTTAAAAATATTTAATCTGCGAACACGGATTCGTGTATACTCGCCGCTTCGATGAAATGCCCCTACTGTCTTTCCGGGTTTTTGTCGGTTCATCGTTCCTGACCTCTCTTCGATTTTCAAGCCTCCAACGGAAATTGTGCGGTACCGTGGTTAGCGGCGATGTTTTATATGTACGCTTGCGCCAACGGTATTTTGCCCATCAATTTCGGCAACCCTTTCTGTTTGCGCGCGTTAAAGCGCCTCTATAAGTCCAGGTTTCTGGCCGAGACAAGCGCAAAAGAAATTGCTCCTCGCATGTCAATGACTGCAAGCAGCAAAACTTTTGGTCATGCTCCGTTCGGCCTCGAGCCTCGAATACTTATGAGGTGCATATTTTTTCATTTAATAGGAAAAAAACAACGTGTCTTTTGAAAATCTGAATCTACACCCGCTTATTCTCAAAGCTATTATCGACTCAGGCTACACCACACCCACTGCCATCCAGGAACAGGCGATTCCTGAATTACTGGCGGGTCACGACATCATGGCGTCCGCGCAGACGGGCACCGGAAAAACCGCTGCATTCATGTTGCCGGCGCTGCACCGCCTTGCCACGCCATCCAGTGTACACAGCCGTGGACCACGCGTACTGGTTCTGACGCCGACGCGCGAACTCGCGCTTCAGGTGTCCGAATCCGCTGCCAAATATGGCAAGCATCTCCCCCGCGTCCGGGTCGTGAGCATCCTTGGCGGCATGCCATACCCGCTGCAAAATAAACTGCTTTCGCAGCCTGTAGATATTCTGGTAGCAACACCTGGCCGCTTGATCGATCACATCCAGCGCGGCCGCATTGATTTTTCGCGCCTGGAAATGCTGGTGCTGGACGAAGCTGACCGCATGCTGGACATGGGGTTTATCGATGATGTCGAAAGAATCGCTTCCGCCACGCCCGCAACTCGCCAGACACTGCTTTTTTCAGCCACCCTGGATAGCGCGATAGACAATGTCGCGGCACGGTTGCTGAAATCCCCCAAACGGATTCAGGTTGCGGCACAGCAGGCGCGACTCGACAATATCGAGCAACGGCTGCATTATGTCGACGACCTTTCCCACAAGAATCGCCTACTGGATCATCTTTTACGTGATCTGGCCTTGAAACAGGCCATCGTCTTCACCGCCACCAAACGCGATGCAGATACGCTTGCCGACAATCTTTCCGCCCAGGGCCATGAAGCCGCCGCATTGCATGGCGACATGAATCAGCGCGATCGCACCCGTACGCTAACGAAGCTTCGCGGTGGTGCGTTGCGAGTGCTGGTGGCGACCGATGTAGCGGCACGCGGAATCGACGTGGTAGGCATCACTCACGTCATCAATTTTGATCTTCCGAAATTTGCCGAAGACTATGTGCATCGTATTGGCCGCACCGGCCGTGCCGGTGCATCGGGAATCGCGGTATCATTTGCTTCGGGCAAAGACGGCATTACTCTGAAAAAGATCGAACGGTTCACCGGTCAGCGGATCGAATCGCACGTAGTGCCTGGTCTTGAGCCCCGGTTCAGGTCGCGCACCGGAACGGGTGGCGCACCCAGCGTCGCCCATAAACGCAATCGCACATGGTCGAACGATGGCGGCCGCTCCAGCACTGCCGATAGTGCCAACGGAAACTGGGATAATAACCGCAGCCGTTCGTTTGGCGACAATCGTACCGGTACGCGAGGCAATGCAGCAGGGACTTCGTTCAGGAATAGCGGAGCTCCCGGATCCCACTTCAGAACCAAGTAACCGATAACGTTTGATGTAAACGGCCCGGATTCAGCGTTGAAATCGCTGAATCCGGGCCGTTTCGCGTTGGTTGCGCCCGCTTCTCCGAACCGGGCGCAACCGGTAACCGAAGCGTGATGTCGTAACGCGAATGAATCGTTCTTTTATTCTGGCTGGTTACGCATGAAATCGGCCGTCTGGTAGAAAGCCTTGGCGAGATTTTTGCACAATTCCTCGTCCAGCCCGACGTCCGCCATGGCACGATTCATGCAATCCAACCACTGGTCACGCTCCGGAGCGGCTATCACGAAAGGCTTATGGCGGGTTCGCAAGCGCGGCTCGCCATGTTTTTCCGTATATAAGGATGGACCGCCCGTCCAACCGGATAGAAACATAAACAACTTGTCTCTCGAACTGCCCAGGTCCTGCGGATGAAGTTTACGTATGCCGTAATAGTCCGGGTCCTCATCCATCAGATCGTAAAAACGGTCTACCAGGCGACGGATAGCTGTTTCACCACCCATCAATTCATAAGCTTCTGCAAGATGCACTTCACTCTCCTATCTTATTCCTTAACCATCAAGCGCTACGACAAGCGCGCAAAGCGCGGCGCCGGCCGTTACAGTTTTCCCGGCAGCGGTTCGCGTTTTCCAAGCATGTGCAGGATACAGTAAACCCCGGCGGCAGCAAGCAGATGCTTTACCGAATGACCACTTATCAAATGCCCGAGGCCATAAATTTCCCGATCGCCGAATTCCGCAAGCTTGGCAAAGCCATAAAGCGCAAGCGCAACGTAAATATCAGCTCCGCGGGTATATCTCGATCGGAAAAAGATGGCAAGCAGAACAACCGCCAGCAATGAGTAGAACTGTACGAAGACGTAAAAGTTCAAATTGCCGATGCCATGCTGTTCACTCCAATGCCAGTGCACCACCGTTCCTGCTCCAATTGCGACCAGCACAGGCAGTAACCGCGAGACCAGCTTTGGATTGATGCGCTCGTTGAGCGTTGCAGCGAGCAGTGCGGTTATACCGATGGCGATCGGTAGCCGGTCCCACATCAGGCGGTCGTTATCGGGCATCAGGTGATAATAGGCTGAGCCAAAGCAAGCCATTGCCACACTCAGGAAAAGAATCAGATAAGGCCAGCGTTCGGACGGCTCGACGAATGCACCTACTGCCCGCCTCCCGCGAAGATCCAGCAGAAACCGCAAACCTGCTACTCCGACAAACAGAAAGGCAACGCCGGAAGTGACATCACAAAAATTCGGTATACCGAAAAACCCGCGCGTATCGGCAAACCGGTGATATGCCTGGGGCTGAGGAATAGGCGGCACAATCGCTGCAAGCAGAAATGTGGCTGCTGAAAGTATGCCCAGCCACCACAACCGGGAACGCACCCGACCCTCCATGCTCCTTCTCCCGAGCCATACCCTCTGCAGCGTCTCACCGGCGCATTTGCGCAACGGCTTCCTCCACGCGTTCCACCGCAATGATCTCGATGCCGGAAATTGCCTGCTTCGGCTTGTTGGCCTTGGGAACGATAGCTTGGACAAAACCCAGCTTCGCAGCTTCCTTCAGCCGTTCCTGGCCGCGTTGGACCGGGCGTATTTCTCCAGCCAGACCGACTTCGCCGAACACCACCGTTTTTTCTGGCAACGGCTTGTTCTTGAGCGAAGAAACAATAGCCAGCAATATTGCCAGATCCGCGCCTGGCTCTGTAATTTTCACGCCACCCACCGCATTGACGAACACATCCTGATCGAAGCACGCGATACCGGCGTGCCGGTGCAATACCGC
>JBDTHR010000015.1:0-6301 GCA_039936855.1 Nitrosospira sp.
CCGATTACCCGTGCCCGCTGGTCCTTTTTATCCTCGCGGATAAATGGCGCGAGGATAAGCATTCCATGCATAAGGAACTCGATAACCGGCACATACAACCATTCCAGCACCTCTACAGTACGACGCAGAACCTGATGGTGCGCAAGGTAACCCCTGTAGTCTAGTAAAATAACATCCGCGTTATCCACATGATGCCTCATATGTGTCATACGCATGTTGTCATAGGTTGCATAGCAACTACCGGTGAGCCAGTTCAACGCGCGACCCATCATGGCATTGTGGCGCGGCGACTTGAACAGCGCGTTGTGGCCTAAATCATGAATAATATAGGCGGCTATTGTCATCCCGTGCGCCATGGCGAACGTACCCAGCACCATCGAAATCGGATTCAGGGACAGAATAAGGGCAGCCCCGCCAAAATAGGAAATCTGGCAGTAAAGGAACGCCAAAAGATTGGGGCGCAAACTGCCCGGAAGGCGAAAGTAGTTCTTTTCAATTTTGTTAAACATGGTTTCGCCGTTTCCCAAATAAACAATATACGGGCAATTATACATGTAATATTACACATAAAAGAAATATAGTTGAGCGCATGTCTAACTTTATGAAACAAAAAGATCTTAAGAGAAATGAGCAACCCTAAAAAACAGGCGGACGCGAGGCGCCGCCAATTCATACATTTGCAGAATGATACGGACCAGTATTGGATGGATGTGCTGGGAGACCCGATTTTCCACGATCTGAACTATTACGACCTTTTCACGAAGATGTGGTTAAGATTCAATGACGCTAATAACAATGCCTTCCAGAAATCCGAGCTCTATAAGCTCATGCCGAACATCAGCCAACGAACCGCGATAAAATATATCCAGATTGCCATCGATCGCGGCTTGCTCATTGAGCACGTGGATCCAGATGACCTGCGTTCCAGGCGCATCACGATGTCGAGTGACCTCAAGCGTAAAATCGAGCTTTTTCTGGATTATTCGATATCAATATTCGAGACACTACCGCTGCCGGTTCCCCGACAGCGGTAGTGATGATTTCACCCGCGTTTTAAATTTACCCGACTTTCATAGGCCATTACCACCCCTGTCATATATCGCTGGCGGGTTTGTCACATATGGGTTATTCGCGCTGTCATTGCTGTAGGGGCTGCCATATCGCCCATACGGGTTATTGATGGAATCTTCGCTGTACTCGCTTCCGTAACGGCCATACGGATTGCTTGTCGAGTTGGGATCGTATGGGTTGGCGCTGAGATTGCCCAGATACTTGCCGGTTTGACGGTCCTTCAACTGTGGAGGCTCAGCCTGGGCACCGGTAACCGCGAGTGTGAAGAAAATGACTGAAATGATAAATTCTGGTCTCACAATAGCGCTCCTTTTTTCGTAGATCGGGCTCTGCCCGAAATCATTTCACGATCGGCGGGCGGAGCCCGACCTACCTTGGTACAACCTGCATACACGGTATTGTTGGCCATTGCCGGCACCCACTGTTGAATCCATCACCCCCTGGCTTTCAGCAATCCTCTACGGCCTGTGACACCCACAGCAAAGTAGGTTGGGCTCTGCCCGACATAATTTTTGTGATCGTCGGGCAGAGCCCAACCTACCTTCAATTTGCACAGCGATATTGTCGGCCAGCGCCGGCACCCGCAACTATCACCAACTATCGCCAATTATCAGTATTTCTCACACAGCCACAGCACTGAAATCGCCTCCACGTGCGCCGCTTGGCACAGCCAAGCATGGGCTTTATGTGCCATGGCGAACAGAACAATGCCGGTTTATGTTCAACGATAGGCATCATCGCTTATTCTGAACAAAAAGGAAAATAGCATGAATACGATTTCTGTCTGGCGCGCGACGGTGCCTCAAGCCGGTTTTCCAACACTTCAGGAAGAAATTGCGGCCGATGTGGTTATCGTCGGGGGCGGTATCACTGGCGTTACGCTTGCCTTGAGCCTGGCAGAGCAAGGCACCTCGGCCGTGCTGCTGGAAGCCCACACCGTTGGCTTCGGCAGCACGGGTAACTCGACGGGCAACCTGTACGAAACCGTCAGCAAGGGAATACATCATATCGTTGAACTATGGGACAGCGAAACAGCCCGCGCAATTGCTACCGCTCGTCGCGCAGCGGTGGAACAGATCGAACAGCGGGTACGTAAATTCGGTATCCCCTGTGCTTTCCGCCGCTGCCGCCTCTACCGTTATGCCACCTCCGAGAACGCTTGGGACTCCGTGGAGAAAGAGTACCAGGGATCGCTCAAGGCAGGACTATCGGTTCATCTCGAAAAAACTCTGCCCACGCCTCTTGCGCCACCCGCCGGGCCCGTGCTGGCGCTGGATAACCAGGCACAATTTCACCCGCAGGCTTATGTTCGCGGGCTTGCTCACCAGGCTGCAAGCCAAGGCTGCCGTATATACGAAAACTCGACGGTTATCGATGTAGATAAAGACAAGCGCGTCGTGCGTACGCACACAGGCAAGGTAACGGCCAGGGAAATCGTGTTTGCCACTCACTCGCCAAAGTGCGTGTACCGGGTGCAGGCAAAGATGATTGCAAACCGCGAGTATGGGCTCGCCACACGCATCGCCAGAAATTCCTTTCCCACAGGGATCTTCTGGGGCACCGGCATCGAACGGCTGTCGATTCGTAACGTGGATGTTGATGATGCAACATTCCTCGTATGCGTCGGAGAGGTGCACAAGACGGGTCAGGAAAACGCAAAAATCAGCCTGGACCGGCTCGAGTCATCCGCACAAGCCCATTTTAATGTACGTGAAGCGGCATTCAAGTGGTCCGCGCAAAATTACAGCACAGCGGATGGCTTGCCGTATATTGGCCGCGATGCGACAGGCTGTTTCATCGCTACCGGCTTCGAGACCGATGGGTTAACTTATGGAACGTTGGCGGCATCGTTGATCGCAGACCAGATTGCCGGGCGCGACAACCTTTTTGCCCCGCTCGTCAAGGCGAGCCGTTTCTCGTCGCCAAGGGGAGCCAAGGGCATAGCCAAAGAAACGGCGAACATGGTGAAATCCCTCATCAAAGACTACGTGACCAACCGGGAGACGTTACAATTATCGCAACTCATGCCGGGCAAAGGCGCGATCGTGGAGTTCAAGGACGAATCGCTGGCGGCATACAGGGCTCCTGACGGAACATTGATAGCGGTCTCGCCGGTATGCACACACATGAAATGCAAAGTGCACTGGAATAGCGTCGAAACAAGCTGGGACTGCCCTTGTCACGGCAGCCGCTTCGCGCCCGACGGCGCAGTGATAGAGGGTCCTGCGATAGAACCACTGGAACGCAGGCTCCTGGCAGGACAGTAATCAAAAGGAAGCATTCCGTCTCGCACTGAAGGGGTAAGCAAGATCGTCTATGACAAGAACCCAGTTTGGCGTGAAGTCAGCCACGTAACCTGGGATAAAGCACGAACCCCAACATTTCGAAGCGGAACTGGAGATTGGGGTTCCTGCGCTACCCCAATCTACAGGCGGCAGGCCCCGCCAAACCAGCTCGCCGCGACTCTGAAAATCCTCCAGCGCACGCAGGATCATCTGTTCAAGTACTTTTCCAAATGCCTGGTCCGCCGGGAAAACCTGAACATCGCCGGGTATGCTCATGTTGCCGATAGCGGTATGGACGGCATGCTGGATGTTCGTGCGGTTGAGCGTCTTTCCATTTACGCTGATAGACATCGACATCTCGTAAGCATCGGTAATCAGTTTTCCAACCATCCACAGCGGGAATCCCGTGGGGGATGCCTCCACCGCAACAGTGCCGCTGTCGGCGACGTTGTTCAGCACGATCCTGATTTCGCCATCCTCCTGCTCCGGCCCCAGTGAGAGCTCGTCAACAGGATAAATTACGCCGGTGTCCCTGAGTATCCGGCCTGAATAATCTCTCAGCGGAACCTCTCCCATTGGAAAGCGTACGCCATTTCGCTGAAACTCGACAACAAGCTTCAGCCGAAGCGGTACATCTCTCTTTTTGATATCCTTGTAAGTTACAGGCGGAAATGAACTTCCTAAAAACGATCGTGGCGACGCGCATCCCGCTAGCACAAGGGAGACAATGGCATATGGCAATACTATGTAGCGGCCGAGATTCATGAGATAGGGTCCGTATGGGTACAGAAGAGTGCTGGCTATAGCAATCTCGAGGTTAACCCGTTATCCTTCACGCTGCAACTTTCTCGGCCTGACCCTATAGAATCGCGGGTGTTTTATCTCATATAAATATCTGGATGATGAATCGGAAAACGACTCCTTATTGTGCAACGTTCGGATTTGACAGTACGCGGATTCAGGAAGTACTTGCCATATTGGGGCTCGATGCGCAGCATAGCTTGCTTGCCGAGCGCATTCGCGACAAAGTGATCGCTGGAAAAGCCGATGAGCTGGTCGATTCCTGCCTTGCCCCGCTGGCTCTTAGCCGGAGCTTTACGCCGATCGAGCGAAATATCGGTATCAAGTCCTTCAAGAGAACCTGGATCGAACGCTTGCAGTACTACGGTCAGGACTTTGATACCACCGAGTATTTCGGGGACCGGCTTGCCAGCGCCGCTGCTTATGCACGCGCGAAAATTCCTCTGAGTATTTTTCAGGTACAGCACTGCCTTATCCAGCAGATGCTCGTAGATCTTCTATCGGTCAAATTTGCGGACGCTGCTTCAACCGCCCGGCCTCTCGTAGACTGTGTTTTGAAGCTCTCGTCGCTTGATTTATATCTCACGGCAGAGGGGTACCACTTACCCGAAATTGTCCAGTTGCAAAAGTCGCTGGACAATCTCCGCGAGGAAACATCCCGATTACATCAGGAGGCCTCGATCGATCAACTTACGGGCTTGATGAATTATGCCAGTCTCATGGAATCCCTTGAGCATCATGTTGACGCCGCGCACGCGAACCCGCATAAGAGTCAAATGGGTCTTTCCTGCAATATGTGCCTGATCATGATCGATCTCGATTTATTCAAGAAAATCAACGATACGCATGGACACGTCGTTGGCGACTTTGTGCTCCGGCACGTCGCAAGCCGAATTCAGGCGGCGGTACGCGATTTCGACATGGTAGGCAGATTTGGCGGGGAGGAATTCGTCATTCTCATGGCAGATACCGATCTGGAACTGGCAGCGCTCA
The DNA here is from genome assembly GCA_039936855.1 of Nitrosospira sp. Taxonomy (GTDB): domain Bacteria; phylum Pseudomonadota; class Gammaproteobacteria; order Burkholderiales; family Nitrosomonadaceae; genus Nitrosospira. Next base: position 5,151 of record JBDTHR010000015.1, read on the forward strand.
TTGCCGAGCGTGTGCGTAAAGGGGTGATGGACACGCCTTTACATCTAAAGGAACTGACCATTCCGGTAACCATCAGCCTTGGCGTCGCAATGTTGAGACCAAACGAAAGCAAGGAATCATTGCTTGAACGCGCGGATGTGGCAATGTATGAGGCAAAGAGCGCGGGGCGTAATCGCGTAATGATCGCGAAAGATGCGGACGATATCAGAACCCTGCCGGAGTTATAAGCGCATTGGATTAAACCTGAATTCGGTGGTTGGTCGGGTAAGGTGTACGGTTTTTGAGGTGCGGGGCCAGACGCAACGGCGCAGAATGAGATCGAGCAGAACGGAGCCGCATCTTCCATCGGAAAGTGCGACCCGAAGCAGGATGCGTACGCCCCCTTACGTGTGGAACGCGATCGCGGTATTCCTGCGCTGCGCGATTCCACTCGGGTGACGCTTCAGAGCGCCGTTCCATTCCCCGAAGTTGTAACGCAGCCACCTGTCGCGCAAACTGTGCAATTAACCCCGTAGCGCTCTCAGTAGGTACCTATAACTTGAGATGTTGTTATTGATCATGACAGTGATCTATGAAATGAGCGGTCAACTACCGGATTCAGGTTAAATGCTCCGTTAGCTATTCAACCGGACCGCCTGCAGCGTATCTGCTTTATCGCCGGCAGCACCGGAGGTAGACAATAGCACAGCCAGATCACCCTCTTGCGCCAACCCATGCGCAAACAACCACTCTCGAGCTTGTGCGAGACAAGCATGGGCCTCCGCTCCATCGTCAGGCGCGTTGACAACGAGCGGCGAAATGCCGCGGACCAGTGCAAGACTTCTATACAACCGCACGGAATTGGCAACCATGACAAGCAGTGCCTGAGGGCGGAAGCGAGCAATGGATAGCGCCGTGTCCATGGATTGAACGGGAGCAATGATGGCTCGGGCGCCGAGACGGGTGGCGAGCAGGCACGCGGCAAAGCTAAGGGCGTTTTCTGCTTCGTTCGGGTTGGCTGTTTCCGCTGGATTCATCCTGTCCTGCGCCATGCGACCGCCATACGCCTTCTCGGTTGCGGTAAGCACACGCTGGAGAAACCGCACCGCCGCCACCGGGAACTCACCGATGGCTGTCTCCGCTGAAAGCATGACGGCATCCGTCCCATCCAG
>JBDTHR010000016.1:0-11970 GCA_039936855.1 Nitrosospira sp.
ACCATGATCGTCCCATTTTTCAAGCAAGTGGCGATACCGCTAGGTGTCGCCGGCTTTGTCGCGCTTGCCTATTTCGTCATAGTGGGTACGAGCAACGCCGTGAACCTGACTGACGGTCTTGACGGTCTCGCCATCATGCCTACCGTCATGATCAGCAGCGCCCTGGCGATTTTTGCCTATGTAGCGGGGCATGCGGTATTTGCGAAATATCTCGGTATTCCTCATATCCCCCATGCAGGCGAACTGGCTGTTTTCTGTGGTGCGCTGGCAGGTGCCGGGCTCGCCTTTCTCTGGTTCAATGCCTATCCGGCCGAAGTATTCATGGGGGATGTCGGGGCACTTGCCCTCGGCGCCGCTCTCGGGATCGTGACCGTGATAGTACGACAGGAGATCGTGCTGCTCATCATGGGTGGCATATTTGTGGTGGAAACCTTGTCAGTGATGTTGCAGGTGGCCTCGTTCAAGCTGGTCGGGAAACGCATTTTTCGTATGGCGCCGCTGCATCATCACTACGAACTGAAGGGCTGGAAAGAAAATCAGGTAGTGGTTCGGTTCTGGATTATCACCATGATGCTGGTGTTGATCGGCTTGTCCACGCTGAAGTTGAGATGACTCATAAGCTATGAATTTTAGAAACAAAACAGTACTGGTACTTGGAATGGGCGAGACGGGGCTCTCGATGGCCAAGTGGCTGTCGCGCATGGGCGCAAACGTCCGCGTGGCTGACAGTCGTACCGTTCCGCCTTGTACGAAAGATTTAAAACAGGCTCTGCCTCATGCCCTTATGTTTACCGGGATGTTTGCAGCCGAGGCGTTTGCCGATATCGACCTGATTGCTATCAGCCCTGGTGTGTCGCTGGCGGAGAAGCTTGTGCGGCAGGCAAGGAAGGACGGTGTGCCGGTAATGGGAGACATGGAACTTTTTGCGCTGGCAATCAGGTCGCTAAGCGCTTTAAAGCCAACGATAGTGGCTATTACCGGTTCAAATGGCAAGACAACGGTAGCGGCCATGGTAGGGGCAATGGTAAAAAAAGCCGGGTGGGATGTCGAGGTGGCGGGAAATATTGGCCCTGCTGTGCTTGATGCACTGATGCGGCGGATAGATTCAGGACGACTGCCTCAAGCATGGATATTGGAGGTTTCCAGTTTTCAGCTGGAAACCATGCAAAACCTCGGTTCTGATGCGGCTACCGTGCTGAATTTAAGTGAAGATCATCTTGATCGGTACGATGGAATGCGGGAATACGCCGCCGCAAAGGCGAAAATATTTCTGGATTCTGCCAGTGGTGTCGGCGATGCCGGAGGTGCGCAAATATTGAATCGTGACGATTCCATCGTGCATGAGATGGCGCTGAGAGGGCGAAAGCAGTTTACCTTCGGCCTGGCTTTACCCGCCGGCCACAGCGATTTTGGCCTGTTGAGTGAAGACGGAAACACGTGGATGGTGCAGGGAACCACGCGCTTGATGAAGACCAGCGACCTTGGTGTCAGCGGCCTGCACAATGCAGCGAACGCGCTGGCTGCCTTGGCGCTATGCCGTGCCGTCGCGTTGCCGTTTGAGCCATTGCTGCAGGCCTTGCGTGAATTTCGAGGATTACCGCATCGAATGGAAAACGTTGGAACCTATGGTGGTATCACTTTCTACGATGACTCGAAGGGTACCAATGTCGGCGCGACGGTCGCAGCGTTGATGAGCATGACGCGAAGCGTAGTTTTGATAGCAGGCGGCGTTGGCAAAGGGCAGGATTTTGTGCCTTTGGCAAAACCGATAGCGGAACACGCGCGGGCTGTGGTTCTGATTGGACGGGATGCAGGCGAAATCGCGTGCGCTATAAACCATTGCGGCGTGCCGTTGCATCATGCTTCAACAATGGAAGAGGCAGTGCAAAAAAGTTTTTGGCTGGCGCGGGAAGGCGATGCTGTATTGATGTCGCCTGCATGCGCCAGCTTCGATATGTTCAAGAATTATGTGCATCGCGCCGAGGCATTCATTGCGGCGGTGAGACGAATACAGACAAAAACCGCAGTCGTCAATAATCACATCACTCACTGATGATCTATCGGAGCCATATCGGGAATCAGGAAGCGCTACCCCATTTTGATCAGTCTGTGATCTGGTCGGGCATATTATTGCTGGGCCTGGGGTTGGTGATGGTTTATTCAGCCTCCATATCCATCGCCGAGGCAGGGCGGGGCACCGGTGGCTATCCGGCCTATTTTCTGGTTCGGCATGGCGCATATCTGATAGTGGGTCTGCTGGCGGGTTTGATCACATTTCAGGTGCCGATGCAAATGTGGCAGAAATACTCGTTCCATCTGTTTCTGCTTGGCGCAACACTGCTGCTGCTGGTGCTGATTCCCGGCATAGGTCACGAAGTCAATGGCAGTCGGCGGTGGATATCGCTCGTGGTCGTGAATTTTCAACCGTCAGAGTTCATGAAGCTGTTCATGGTGTTTTATGTCGCCAACTATACCGTTCGCAAGGCGGTTTACCTCGGGAATTTTCGTAAAGGTTTCCTGCCCATGCTGATCGTGATGCTCATTGTGGGCGTGCTGCTGCTGCTTGAGCCTGATTTCGGCTCGTTCGTCGTTATTACCGCCATCATGATGGCAATATTGTTCTTGGGAGGAATAAACCTGAAGCTGTTCACCGGCTTGTTTGGTGTTCTGATTGCCGCCTTGTTGGCGCTCATCTGGATCGAGCCTTATCGCATGCAGCGTTTCTTTGGATTCATGGACCCCTGGGACGATCCTTACGGAAAAGGGTATCAGTTGAGCCATGCCCTGATTGCGTTCGGACGGGGCGAATGGATGGGTGTCGGCCTGGGTGGCAGCGTCGAGAAACTTTTTTACCTGCCTGAAGCCCATACTGATTTTTTGCTCGCCGTGATCGCGGAGGAGCTTGGCTTTATCGGCGTCGTGACGGTAGTGGTACTGTTTTCGTGGCTGATATTACGCGCGTTCATTATCGGCCGTCAGGCAGCGATGAGAGAGCGGCACTTTTCGGCTCTGGTGGCACAAGGTATCGGCGTATGGCTGGGCGTGCAGGCATTCATCAATATGGGGGTGAACATGGGTGTGCTGCCGACCAAGGGATTAACGCTGCCCTTGATGAGTTTTGGCGGCAGCAGTGTTGTTGCCAGTTGTATTACGCTGGCGGTTCTGCTGCGGGTGGACTGGGAAAATCGGCAGTTGATGAAGGGCTATACGGTATGAATGCAACATGAAAAAGAATGAACACCCGAATTGTAAACTTGAAAAATTGTTGCATGAGACCGGCATGGGCTTGTGGAGCGATTTCCGATAACGAGAGCTCAATTGATCCATACCATTCTCATTATGGCCGGCGGGACAGGAGGACATGTGTTTCCAGGGTTGGCGGTCGCGGAGCATATGAAGACCGCGGGATGGCGTGTTGTGTGGCTGGGAACCGAAGGCGGTATGGAAACCACGTTGGCGTCGAGGCAAGGATACCACCTGGAAATTATCCGTTTTTCGGGTTTGCGCGGAAAAAAGGTCCGAACCTGGCTGATGTTACCGCTGCGCCTGATAGTCGCACTTTGGCAGAGCGCCAAAGTGATACTTCGGGTGCGCCCGGACGTGGTATTGGGCATGGGCGGCTATCCGGCTTTTCCCGGTGGCATGATGGCCTCATTGTTGGATAAGCCACTGTTGATACACGAACAGAATTCCATCCCCGGTCTCGCCAACAGAATACTGGCGAAACTTGCTGACAAGGTGTTGCTGGGTTTTCCGGACGCGATCAAAAGAAGCAAAAAAGTTGTATTTTTTGGCAACCCCGTTCGCAAAGAAATTTGCCAGTTGGAAACGCCGGAAAAAAGATACGCCAGGCGCGACGGACCGATGAAGTTATTGGTCATTGGAGGCAGCCTGGGTGCACAAGCGTTGAATAGTGCCGTGCCGCAGGCGTTGAAGCAAATTCCCGGGAAGCTGCGTCCACTGGTAACGCACCAGGCAGGTGCAAGGCATCTGGAGGCGCTGAAAAAAAACTATGCCGAAGCGGAAGTGGAAGGCGAGTTGGTCACATTCATTGACGATATGGCGGTCCGCTACGCCGATAGTGACCTGGTGATCTGTCGTGCCGGAGCGCTTACTATCGCTGAATTGAGTGCGGCGGGCGTTGCGAGCATTCTGGTGCCGTTTCCTTTTGCGGTGGACGATCATCAGACAAGCAATGCGAAATTTCTGAGTGACAAAAATGCGGCGGTATTGCTGCCGCAAGATGATTTGACGCCGCAGGGCTTGGCCGAATTATTGATGGGATTCACCCGCGAAAAACTTATGGAAATGGCAATGAAAGCCCGTGAACTGGCAAACCCAGATGCGACCAGATTAGTGGCAGAGGCATGCATGGGGATGATAAAGGCACAAAAATGAAAGCATCAGGAAATGAATAAAACCAGCGTTCTTACATCATGAGGCATAAGGTAAAGCGTGTCCATTTCGTCGGTATCGGCGGCTCGGGTATGAGCGGAATCGCTGAAGTGTTGCTAAATCTGGGATATCAGGTGAGCGGCTCGGATTTGTCCGCCAGCGCAACCACTCGGCGCCTGAAAAAACTGGGTGCGGTCGTTCATGTTGGCCATGCGAGAAGTCATGTGGCATCCGCTGATGCGGTGGTGACTTCGACGGCAATAACGGCAGACAACCCCGAAGTTCTGGCAGCGCGGGAAAGTAACGTGCCGGTGGTTCCCCGTGCCATCATGCTCGCGGAATTGCTGCGATTACGTCAAGGGATCGCGATTGCGGGCACCCATGGCAAGACCACTACCACCAGCCTGATTGCCAGCATTTTCGCCGAAGCGGGCATGGACCCGACGTTCGTGATTGGCGGCAGGCTGGAAGCGGCAGGGTCCCACGCCAAACTGGGCCGCGGTGAATTCATCGTGGTCGAGGCCGACGAATCCGATGCCTCCTTTCTTTATTTGCAGCCTGTGCTGGCGGTAGTGACAAATATAGATGTCGATCACATGGAGACTTACGGTCACGATTTCAACAAGCTCAAGCAGGCATTCGTGGAGTTTATCGAACACCTGCCTTTTTACGGTATGGCGGTATTGTGCGTGGATGACGCAAGCGTGCGCGAAATCATGGCTGCCATTACCAAGCCGATTACAACTTACGGCTTATCGGATAACGCCCAAGTTCGTGCAACCGATATTTGCCATAGCGAAGGGCGGATGCATTTTACCGCGTTGGTAGGAACAAACGGCAAGACGCGCAAACTCAAGTGCATGCTAAATCTCCCAGGGTTGCATAACGTACAGAACGCGCTCGCAGCAATTGCAGTATGCAATGAAGTGGGTTTGCCCGACGCCGCCATAATCGGGGCATTGGCAGGCTTCAGGGGCGTAGACCGGCGTTTTCAACGTTATGGCGAGATCGAGTTGGCCAGCGATGGTGGCGCGGGAACCGGCAGCTTTACGCTCGTCGACGACTATGGTCATCATCCGGTCGAGATGGCGGCCACCATTGCGGCTGCGCGCGGCGCATTTCCTGGCCGCAGGCTGGTGCTGGCATTTCAGCCGCACCGCTATACGCGCACGCGTGATCTGTTCGAGGATTTCGTTAAAGTGTTATCAACCGTCGACGTGCTGCTGTTGACAGAAGTCTATCCCGCAGGCGAAGCCGCCCTCATAGCGGCAGATAGCAAGTCGCTTACGCGCGCGTTGAGGGTTCTGGGCAAGGTGGAACCGATTTTTATCGAGACCGTGGACGAACTGCCTGCCGCCATTCATAGCGTGGTGCAGGACAATGACGTGATCCTCGTGATGGGGGCGGGATCGGTGGGCAGAGTGGCCCCCGATCTTGCAAAGAGCCAATGGACGGCCGGGCAGGAGGTCGACTTGGCGGTGGAAGGAGAAGGATAAGAATCGGGTCATTTTTCGTCTCACATGAATATGCTCGGGTTTCACAAATGGATATATCGGAAATTAATTTAAACCATGGCTCAAGTGCGCTTCGCGGCGAGATACGCTTGAATCAGCCGATGAAAAAATATACTTCCTGGCGTGTCGGGGGCGTGGCGGAACGTGTGTACCTTCCGGCAGATCTGGCGGATCTCGCGCGGTTCTTGCAAGGCGTGCCCCAGGATGAGCCAGTGTATGTGATAGGGCTCGGCAGCAATCTTCTGGTACGAGATGGAGGTGTGCGGGGAACCGTTGTAGTGCTGCATGCCCGGCTTAACGACCTGCGGTTGGAGCAGAGGGGCAGGGGTGACGCACTTATTTACACCGGCGCGGGCGTGGCTTGCGCAAAAGTAGCACGGTTTGCAGCCTTGCACGGTTTGGCCGGGGCAGAGTTTTTAGCCGGTATACCCGGTACCGTCGGCGGGGCGCTGGCAATGAATGCGGGGTGCTACGGCGCCGAGACCTGGGAAATCGTATTCAAGGTTCAAACACTGGGCCGTGCCGGGCAATTGCAAACACGGCTGCCTGGAGACTACGAGATCAGTTATCGGCATGTTGCCTTGAAGCCTGATGCCCGCAATGGGGAGCAGGGAAAGCGCGAATCGGGGAATTTCCCGAGTGAGGAATGGTTCGCGGGCGGCTGGTTCCAATTGCCGGAAGAGAAAGAGGCAGTGTCGCGGCAAAAGATCAAGGAATTGTTGACAAGACGTATCAACAGCCAGCCTTTGAATCTGCCCACTGCCGGTTCGGTGTTCCGTAATCCGCCGGGCGACTGGGCCGCGCGGCTAATCGATTCCTGCGGGCTGAAAGGTTTTCGTATTGGGGGCGCGATGGTTTCGTCGGTACACGCAAACTTCATCGTAAATACGGGCACTGCCGTAGCGTCGGATATCGAAGCGGTGATAGGGAGGGTACGCAAAACGGTAAAGGAGCAGACTGGCGTCGAGCTGTTGCAAGAAGTACGAATTATCGGTGCTTTGAGCGAACACAGCGGGATCTCCGATTCCGCAACTCATTATTCTGTCGAGGAAGATCAAGATGGTGAGTAACCATGATTTTGGAAAAGTTGCTGTTCTTCTGGGCGGCCGTTCCGCTGAACGCGAGATTTCGCTTCAGAGCGGTAAAGCCGTGCTGGATGCGCTACGACGTCAAGGTGTTAATGCACATCCGTTCGATCCGTCTGAACAGCCGATGGAGGCGCTACTGCAACAGGGATTCAACCGGGTCCATATTGCCCTGCATGGGCGCTATGGTGAAGATGGTACCGTGCAAGGTGCGCTGGAGCTGATGGGATTGCCTTATACCGGTAGCGGTGTGCTGGCGAGCGCGTTGGCGATGGATAAATGGCGCACAAAATTGCTTTGGCAGGCTGCTGGGATCAATACGCCCCACTACGCCGTGCTCAATGAGCAAACAGATTTTGATCTGGTTTCCAGAGAGCTTGGGCTGCCGCTGATTGTCAAGCCGTCGCGGGAAGGGTCGACCCTCGGTTTGAGCAAGGTGATGAGGGCAGCAGACCTGCCGGCAGCACTGAAGCTGGCGGCGGAGCACGATACTACTGTGCTGGCGGAACAATTTATCGAAGGCATGGAGCTTACCATCGCTATCCTCGGAGAGATGACGTTACCCTTGGTCCGCATCCAGGCGAAAGACGGCTTATACGATTATGAGGCCAAATATGTCTCTGATGCTACCCGGTATTTTTGCCCAAGCGGCTTATCCGCTGCTGAGGAGCAAGCGATTCAGGCACAAGCATTGCATGCGCACACGATTCTGGGTTGCGAGGGATGGGGAAGGGTAGACGCGATTCTGGACGCCTCGCACCAGCTATATTTTCTTGAAACCAATACATCGCCGGGGATGACCGCACACAGCCTGGTTCCCATGGCAGCGGAAGCGGCTGGAATTTCATTTGACGATCTGGTGTTGCGGATACTGGCACTGGCCCATGTGGGATAACCATCAAGCGCTCGCGTCGCTGGCGAACTGGCTGTTTGCGCTGGCGGCGCTGATTGTGGGTTATCCGATCACCCAGTTGATGATCAATTCGTCTTTGTTTCCGTTGAAGGAGGTGAGTCTTGGCGACAGTAACGGCGGCCTGAAGCACGTGACACGAGAACAGATCGATGGAGCAGTCCGCAGCGCTGTCGCGGGAAATTTTTTTACAGTTGATCTTGAAGCGACCCGTAAAATTTTCGTCGAGCTGCCTTGGGTCCGAAGCGCCAGTGTGCGACGTATATGGCCGCAAGGTCTTGAAGTAACGCTAGAGGAACATGTGGCCCTGGCGCGTTGGGGTGGCGACGCACTGGTCAATTTTCAGGGAGAAATATTCAATGCAGCGTCCGATGAAGCATTACCTGAATTTGAAGGCCCGGAGGCAAGCGCAAGCGAAATGGCGAGGCAGTACGCAGGGTTTAAAAAAATGCTGCGACCGCTGCAGCAGAATATCGCACGGATGAACCTTTCCGACCGTCGTGCCTGGCGGGTCCACCTGGACAACGGGACCATTCTGGAACTCGGGCGCGAGCAGATGGGTCTGCGGTTGGAGCGTTACGTGCAGGTGCATGACAGCAGCATCATGCAATTAAACCGGCGATTGACTTACGTCGACCTGCGTTATCCGAGCGGCTTTGCTGTCCGTTAAGCACGTGGTGCGATTGTGAAGAAAAATGGACTTGATGGAAATACCGGCAGATTTAGGGCTTGTAAGTAGATGAATAGAAGCAATGAAACAAAAAATCTGATCGTGGGACTCGATATCGGTACATCGAAAATCGTGGCTATTGTCGCGGAGGTGAAACCCGAAGGCGGGTATGAAGTTATCGGTATGGGCAGCCATCCCTCCCGCGGTTTGAAAAAAGGGGTCGTAGTGAACATCGAGACCACCGTCAACGCGATTCAAAGGGCATTGGAAGAAGCCGAGCTGATGGCCGACTGCAGGATTCGGGAGGTTTATACCGGCATTGCCGGAAGCCATATCAAAAGTTTCAATTCGCACGGGATGGTGGCCATCAAGGATAAGGAAGTGTCGCGACTGGATGTGGAACGTGTAATGGAAACCGCCAAGGCTGTGAATATCCTTAACGACCAGCAAGTTCTTCATGTGCTCAACCAGGAGTTCATCATAGATGGCCAGGAGGACGTGCGCGAGCCCATCGGCATGAGCGGTGTACGGTTGGAAGTGAGAGTGCATATCGTGACCGGTGCGGTATCCGCGGCTCAGAATATCATGAAGTGCGTGCGGCGCTGCGGGCTCGAGGTACGTGACCTGGTGCTGCAACCGCTGGCCTCGGCCATGGCGGTGCTGTCGGAAGACGAAAAAGATCTGGGCGTCTGCCTGGTGGATATTGGCGGCGGGACAACCGACCTTGCGGTATTCACGCATGGCGCCATTCGCCATACTGCGGTGATTCCAATTGCCGGAGACCAGATCACAAATGATATCGCTATGGCGCTCCGCACCCCCACCAAGGATGCGGAAGACATCAAGTGCCGCTACGGTTGTGCCTTGCGCGGTATGGCTGACCCGCACGAAATGGTGGAAGTGGCGGGCGTAGGCGACCGTGGAACACGCCAGCTTTCAAGACAAACACTGGCGGAGGTCATCGAGCCCCGTGTGGAAGAGCTCTATTCTCTGGTGCAGGCCGAACTGCGTCGCAGTGGCTTCGAGGAACTGCTGTCTTCGGGGATCGTCATCACCGGCGGCAGCAGCTCTCTGCAAGGTATGGTGGAGCTCGGCGAAGAGATATTCCATATGCCTGTACGGCTAGGCCTTCCCCACTATCACGGCAGCCTGGAAGAAGTGGTGCTTACGCCCCGGTGCTCTACAGGCATTGGTTTGATACTGGCTGGCATGGAACAGCTCCAGCGACACCAGCACACCCGGTTGCAGGGCAACTCGTTCAAGCGAATTCTGGAAAGGATGAAAAGTTGGTTTCAAGTCAATTTTTGAGGGGCTCCTGTCCGAAGGCCCCGAAAATAAGAGGGAGGTCCCTTTTCGACAGCGAAAGGGGCGGCTGGCAGCAGCGTTCAAAAGCGGAAAGACTTAAGACTTAAATAACAAATACTGTTCAGTTAATACAATTCATAAAGGAGAGCATTATGTTCGAAATCATGGATACAGAAACACAGGAAGCGGTCATCAAGGTCATAGGCGTGGGCGGTTGCGGGGGTAACGCGGTGGATCACATGATCCTGAACGGCGTGCAAGGCGTCGAATTCATTTGCGCCAACACCGATGCCCAGGCATTGAAGCGTAATCAGGCACGTACTCTGCTGCAAATGGGATCCGCAATCACAAAGGGGTTGGGCGCCGGGGCAGATCCTGAAATCGGACGTAACGCGGCGTTGGAAGACCGCGACCGGATCGCCGAATTGATTGAAGGCGCGGACATGTTGTTCATCACCGCCGGAATGGGCGGCGGCACCGGGACCGGCGCTGCGCCGGTAGTGGCGCAAGTGGCCAAGGAAATGGGGATTCTTACCGTAGCTGTGGTGACCAAGCCCTTTTCGTTCGAGGGCAGGCGATTAAAAGCGGCTCAGGCGGGAATGGAAGCGTTGACGCAATATGTCGATTCGCTGATCGTAATTCCCAACGATAAGCTGATGCTGGTTCTAGGCGAAGACGTGAGCATGCTCGATGCATTCAAGGCTGCCAACAACGTACTGTATGGCGCCGTTGCCGGCATCGCGGAAGTTATCAATTGCCCGGGCCTTGTCAATGTCGATTTTGCCGACGTAAAAACAGTGATGTCGGAAATGGGCATGGCGATGATGGGTTCGGCAGTTGCTTCAGGGGCGGATCGCGCGCGCGCGGCGGCGGAGCAGGCTGTCGCCAGTCCGCTGCTGGAAGATGTGGATCTTTCCGGTGCGCGAGGAATATTGGTGAACATTACCGCTAGTTCGGCAATGAAGATGCGCGAGGTTCACGAGGTGATGAATACGATCAAAGACTTTACCGCGGAAGACGCCACCGTGATAGTCGGCACCGTCATCGACGAAAATATGGAGGAAAATCTCCGGGTGACCATGGTCGCCACAGGGTTGGGCGGGGTCGTCAACCGCATGCAACCTAAACCGCTAAGCGTCATCCGCACACGCACCGGGACTGACAATGCCCTGTCGACAGACGGTATGAACTGGAAGGATCTGGATGCCCCGGCCGCTTTACGTACGAATAGACGGCGCGATGCGACCATTGAGGCCATGAAACAATCGGGAGTGGACGTTCTTGATATTCCCGCGTTTCTGAGGAAGCAAGCGGATTAAGCATCGCTTGCTAAGCATTGCTTGCGAATGAAAAAATACTCGTTCACCAGGAGGCGCCTCTTGGAGGCTGAGGCCGGTTCTCGATAGCAGCTGTGATCGCCAGCGGAATTTGACCGACAAGGCGGAAGATTGAGCGGCCCTCCGCGTTCCGTGGCAAGCTTGTCGCCACTCATCCGCAGATCGTGAATTTATCGCGCAAGGCACGCTATCGCCTGACGCGTATGTGTTACACGAATCCATCCAGGAATCCATCGGCGTCGCCAACCATCGCCGCGGGTGATTTTAGATGATATCCGAGTCATAGCCGTTCTTCTCACCTTCCATTCGCTGTTTTTCCAACAGCGATTCGACTGCGGTTTTTAGAGGGGATGGCGGCAATCCCGAGGCCAACTCACTCAGCTTTTCCATGCCGGCCCGGCCTATCCGCATTTTTCTAACGGATAAATCACCCCTACGAATATTGAGGTAATCTGCTTGCACAGCAAGTCGAATTGCAGTAACCTCATAGCCCATCGCCTGAAATTTTAATAATAACGACGGCAACGTCTGTCTGAGTTTTGCCGCAATTGCACCGTTACCTGCACATATCGTCAGGTTTCCTTCAAAGAATCCGCCTAGCGCGCAGTGTTGAGCCAGTTGGTGCGGAACGATTTTCGAGAATGCCTGCTGCATCGCGGTCAACTCGTCCATGTAGCTGAATAATCGCTGATGCTTGGGCGTCAGCCTTAGGGTTCCAAGGTAGAAATTTATCTTGTGGACGGTCATAGCTGAA
>JBDTHR010000017.1:0-10614 GCA_039936855.1 Nitrosospira sp.
TGCAATCGACCACGGTGTCGCGCAAGCCGCCGGTTGCGTGGACCAGCGGGGGCGTGCCGTAGCGCTGGCTATACATCTGGTTCAGGCCACACGGCTCGAAGCGGGAAGGCATCAGGAAGCTATCCGCACCTGCTTCTATCAAATGCGCAAGCTTTTCGTCGAAGCCGATACGGACGGCTATTTTCCCCGGATATTTTTTCGCCAATTTGGTGAACTCCTGCTCCAGCGTGGTTTCGCCGCTGCCCAAAAGCACCAGTTGGGCCGGTATTTCGGTCAACTGCGGCGCGACTTGCAATAAAAGATCGTAACCTTTCTGATAAGAAAACCGCCCGACAGCACCGAATAGTGGAATATGCGGATCGGCAGTCAACCCCAACAATTGTTGTAATGCGGTTTTGTTGCAGGCCTTGCCTGCAAGATTGGCAATAGTATAGTTTTTCGTAATATAGCGATCAGTAGCGGGGTTCCATTCTGAAGCGATGCCATTGATGATCCCCTTGATGTGCCCACGTCGCGCAGCCAGCAGACCTTCCATGCCAAAGCCCAGCGGAGCCGTCTGAATTTCCTCCGCATACGTCGGGCTTACGGTAGAGATACGGTCCGCATAATGGAGCCCGGCCTTGAGAAATGACATATCGCCGTAATACTCCAGGCCGTTTATATCAAAACTTTCGGCAGGCAAGCCTAGTTGAGCTACCGTATCGGGCGGAAATACACCCTGGAAAGCCAGGTTGTGTATAGACATCAGAGATGCTGCTTTTTTTCCTTTATGGAAATGCAGATACGCCGGCACCAGGCCGCTTTGCCAATCATTGCAGTGAACAACGCGCGGGCGCCAGATCAGCGGGCTCGCATCGCTTGCCAGAACTGCGCCGATTTTCGACAGGAGCCCGAAACGCAAAGCATTATCCGGCCAGTCGCGCCCGGCATTATCCACGTATGGTCCGCCTTCCCGCTGATACAGTTTGGGGCAGTCAATGACGAAAATGGGAAGAAGTACCGATGCGCTCAACCGCAGCTTCGCGGATAGCAGCGTTGACGGCGGAAATGGAGATTGATCCTTGAATTCAGCTATCTTTTGTTTTTTTATGAGGCCCGACAGCACTTGCGGATAGCCTGGAATGAGTACACGTACGTCAATCTTCATTTGGCGCAATGCAGGCGGTAGCGCTGCGCTGACATCCCCGAGGCCACCGGTTTTATTCAGCGGAAAAATTTCCGGCGTGATAAACAGAACACCGGGGTTAGAATTTGATGAAGTTCGTGGCATTGACGTCCACCCCCTTAAGGTTTCTTGGTAAGAGCCCGCAACGAGGATTATTGCGGAATCTCGCTGGCTCCCATCCAGCACGGACCGATTGAGCACGGCGCGCTGTTTTGATGCCGCTGTTCATCAGAAAAGGAATAAGCTGGCGCACCCCGCGCCGGGCAGTCATGGCGACCATTGTGCCGGTCGAGCTCGAATGTTCGGTATGCTTTGCTACGGTTGTGCTGGCATGGCAGACAACTGGAAGAGTCCCGTTAATTTAGCGTATCTCCGCGAACTCGTCCGAGTCAACCATTATCAGGCGATTATCGAACTAGAGCCCCGGTAAACGTAGCCGCAATTCCCACCTCATCCATTCATACTACCGTCAGGGGAGCATCTTCAAGCGAAAGAATGATTCCCGCAAGTGGCGGCAGGCTGATAACAATCGAATCTGGCCGCCCCATCCATGGTTTGCCGGTAGTATTGATGCACCCCATGTTGCCCAGATTGCTGCCGCCGTAGTATGAGGAATCGCTGTTGAATAATTCATGGTACATGCCTTTCGCAGGTACGCCGATGCGATAGCGTGTGCGCGGCACAGGCGTAAAGTTAAGAACGATCAGGACGAATGAGCCATCGCATGCGCGGCGGAGATAGCTTATCACGGAATTGTCGGCATCATGACAATCTACCCACGCGAAACCATCAGGCACGAAATCGAGTTGGTGTAGTGCGGCGATACTGCCATATAAATGGTTGAGGTCGCGTAACGCAGCCTTGACACCGCGGTGCTGTTCGTCGCGTAACTGACCCCAGTCCAGTTCCCGTCCCGAACTCCATTCACGCCCCTGAGCGAAGTCGCTGCCCATGAAATTGAGCTTTTTACCCGGGTAAGTCATTTGATAAGTGAATAGCAGGCGCAAGTTTGCGAATTGCTGCCACGCGTCGCCCGGCATTTTGCCAAGTAACGATCCTTTGCCATGCACTACTTCGTCATGCGAAAGCGGCAGGACGAAATTTTCTGTATACGCATACAACTGGCCGAAAGTAAGCTGGTCTTGATAAAAACGCCGATAAACCGGATCATTACGCATGTAGGATAGCGTGTCGTTCATCCAGCCCATATTCCATTTCATGGAAAATCCCAGGCCGCCGGTATAAGTGGGGCGGGATACTCCCGGCCATGAAGTGGATTCTTCCGCCAGCGTCAATGCACCAGGAAATTCCTCGTGTATCATAATGTTCATTTCGCGCAGGAAATTTATTGCTTCCAGGTTTTCCCTGCCCCCATATTTGTTGGGTACCCATTCGCCCGGCTTCCGTGAATAGTCGAGGTAGAGCATGGATGCAACAGCATCCACGCGCAGCCCATCAAGATGAAATTCCGCTAACCAGAAATGGGCGCTGGACAATAGAAACGATTTCACTTCGTTGCGCCCAAAGTTGAAGATATACGTTCCCCAGTCCTGTTGCAGCCCAATACGCGGATCCTCGTGCTCATACAATGCGGTACCATCAAATCGGGACAACGCAAACGCATCTTGCGGAAAATGCGCAGGCACCCAGTCGAGCAATACGCCGATGTCCGCCAGATGGCAGGCATTAACTAAATATTTCAGGTCGTCGGGTGAGCCAAAACGACTGGTGGGTGCGAAATAGCCGGTCGTCTGATAACCCCAGGATTCATCGAGAGGATGTTCTGCAATTGGCATCAACTCGATATGGGTGTAGCGCATTTCAAGCACGTAAGGAATCAGATGCTGGGCGAGATCACGGTAAGAGTAAAAACGTCCGTCAGGATGCCGCTTCCAGGAACCAACGTGAATTTCGTAGATATTCATCGGTGCCTGCAACCAATCCTGCATTGTGCGGCTTATCATCCATGCGGCATCGTCCCATGTTGTTTCGCTAACCACGGGCGTGCGCGCCGCATTGTTGGGACGCAATTCATAGTGGCTGGCATAAGGGTCGGTTTTGAGAAGGATTGCGCCACTGTCGCGGTTGCGTATTTCATACTTGTAAAGTGAATCGGCGGGGAGGCCGGGAATAAAGAGCTCCCAAACGCCACTGAAGCCATGAACCGCCATCGGATGCACTCGGCCATCCCATCGGTTGAAACCGCCTACCACACTCACGCGCTCGGCATTAGGCGCCCATACCGAGAAAAGTACGCCAGCGACGCCCTCTCTTTCCGCGATATGCGAACCCAGTGTTTGATAAGCTTGCCGTAAGCGGCCTTCATTGAACAAATAGACATCATATTCAGAAATTTGCGGCTGGAAGGCATAGGCGTCATAAGTTTCGTACAAGCATGCTTCTGGCCATGCGTTACCGTCTTCGACGCGCAACAGATATGGCATGGACGGCAACGTGACGCCGCGCCATTCGAAAACCCCGGCAGGATGTGCCCGCTTCATCCCCTCGAAGCTGCCTTCTATATCGACCCATACATTTATCGCATACGGATAAAATACCCGAATCAAGCTATGGCCGTGCTCCACGCGAGCACCGAGATAACTGAAAGGATTATGAAGTCGAGCGGCCAACAGTGCTTCCAGGGACGGGTTGACCTTGGCCGTTACGGCATGCTGTGTCGGATTGGATTTCATAACTTGATTATAGCTTGCGCAAGGATACGGCGATACGGCGGAATATGGCCGTGAACTGAAATTCAACGCGGGCAATCGCATCTCCCGAATTTCTTGTAATCTTCTTGTCCGTTCCATGTTCTGCTCTTTCGGGATAACATAAATCGGACAGCTCATTTGCTACAGATCCGGATGGTTTTTTTGTTTTACAAACTGAAACGGACTACTTGACGGGAAATATCGAGGGGGGCACAATCTATTTCCCTTCATTGATTCGCCCCGGTATCTCGGGGATAAATAAAATAAGGAAAAACAAATGCATACATGTTCTCACGCTGTGTTTGGGTGTATGGACTTTCGGATTCAGGGCACAATCGAAAAATTACTTGCGCATCTGAATGTTAAAGAGGGAACGTTTGATCGGGTGATATGCGCCGGGGGAGCGGCAAATACGACACAGCTGGAAACTCATCTGGGGCTTTCCAAGAGGCTGCATGATAGCCGGGTGGCTGTGCTCTCCGTTCACGAGGACTGTGGTGCCGGTGCGGTAAAGGAGGACCTTTATAAGGCAGGGGATACTGCCCGTTCGCTTGGGTTCGAGCCAAAACTGTTCTATATCAAGCTCGATGGAACCTGGGAAGAAGTTCAGCCACGAGGGGTCTCTGTATAAGCTCCGAGTGGATGCGAGACAGCTTCGGGCTCTTGCGGAGACGGGATTTCTAAAACGTAAGAGCCCGCAAACGGCACCCTCGTAAAGATGCATGAGTTTAAGGCACCAGATAGGCTCTCCGCCATCCCAGTACAGACGAACGCTGTATGGTGGCTTCTTGCTTCCATGCTTTCGGGGGGGGCATTTCCTTTCGGTTTCGAGCCTGTACAGCAGACGGACGCTCGCTGCGTTACGCTTACTGGCGTTGCTCATTGTGAATAGTAAGTACGACCTTTCGTCGTGAGCGCCTGATCAATTTGAATGGTACGGTTCAGCCATTGATGAGTACATCATCGCGAACTTCTTCAGACGCGAGACTCTCTAATTCTCTATACAAAAGGAGTTGACTTGCGTTATATCAGTCAGATTACGCGTAATTCGGTAGCGATGATACTGGCCGGCGGGCGTGGCAGCCGGTTGCGACAGCTTACAGACTGGCGTGCAAAGCCCGCGTTGCCGTTCGGCGGCAAATTCCGCATTATCGACTTTGCTCTCTCCAATTGTGTTAATTCCGGCGTCCGTCGTATCGGGATCGCTACACAGTACAAGGCGCAGAGCCTGATCAGCCATATCCAGCACGGCTGGGGATTTCTCGATGGGAGATTCGATGAATTTGTCGAGTTGTTGCCGGCCCAACAGCGCATCGGGGCAACCTGGTATCAGGGAACCACTGATGCGGTTTATCAGAATATCGATATACTTCGAGTTCATAATCCGGATTACGTATTGATCCTGGGCGGCGATCACATTTACAAAATGGACTATGGCAAGCTGCTCGCCGACCATGTCGAAAAAGGCGCCGAAATGACCATAGCCTGCCATGACGTGCCGCTGGAGACGGCAAGTGGACTGGGAATCATGAGTGTCGATGAAGAATGGCGCGTCAACGGCTTCGAAGAAAAGCCTTCAGTGCCGACCGCGATTCCCGGTCAACCCGGGCATGCGCTGGTGAGCATGGGTATCTACGTATTCAATGCCTCATTTCTTTTCGAACAATTGATTCATGACCATGACGACGAGCATTCATCCCATGATTTCGGCCATGACATGATCCCTCATCTTGTGCCTCGTGGAAAGGTATTCGCTCACCGTTTCGTCCACAGTTGTGTCAATATGGCAGCAGGTGTGCCGTATTGGCGCGACGTCGGCACCATAGACGCCTATTGGGAAGCGAACCTTGATCTCACCCGCGTTACGCCGGATCTCGATCTATATGACACGGATTGGCCGATCTGGACTCACCAGGAACAACTGCCGCCCGCCAAGTTTATTTTCGACGACGATGACCGGCGCGGGCAGGCGTTGGATACGATGGTTTCGGGCGGGTGCATTATCAGTGGGTCAACCGTGCGCCGCTCGCTATTATTTTCAAACGTACAGGTACGCAGCTATAGCAGTATCGAGGACTCGGTGATATTGCCCAATGTGGACATTGGTCGCAATGTGCGCCTGAGGCGCGTCGTTGTCGACAAGAATTGCATAATTCCTCCTGGGCTGATGGCGGGTTTTGACCTGGAGCAGGACCGCGAGCGTTTTCATGTCACCGAAAATGGCGTTACGCTTATTACTCCGGAAATGTTGGGGCAGAAAATACATTATGTCAGATGATAAACAGGATGAAATAAGACAGCGGGGGCATAAAATGAACAACTTGTGGCGATCGAACAAATCCCCCGGCGAACGCAGGGCTCGTTCAGAAACCTCCTTCCATCGGATCAGATAGAATGCAACCAATACAATTAGTCTTGCTGTGGCATATGCACCAGCCGGATTATCGCAATTACGAAACTGGCGAATTCACGTTGCCATGGGTGTATCTGCACGCCATCAAGGACTACAGCGATATGGTGGCCCACCTTGAAGCGCATCCGTCCATAAAAGCGGTGGTGAATTTCGTGCCGGTACTACTGGATCAACTGGAGGATTATGCGGCACAGTTCGCGTCGGGTCAGTTTCGGGATCCGCTCTTGCGCTTGCTGGCGACGCCCGATCTGGAACAGGTGTCCGCGCGAGATCGCATACGGGCGTTTGACAATTGTTTCCGCAGCAATCACGCCACCATGATGCAGCCGTACCCGACCTACAAGCGGTTGCATGATATGCACGAAACGTTGCGGGCTAGTGGCGAGGCGGAGCTGTCGTATCTTTCGGGCCAATATCTGGCGGATTTGATCATGTGGTATCACCTGGCGTGGACAGGTGAGAGCGTGCGCAGGACCAATGAGGTGGTCGTGCGATTGATGACCCAGGACAGAGGCTTCAGCCATGCCGACCGGATAGACTTGATCAATATGATCGGGGAGTTGATTCAGGGATTGATCCCTCGCTACCGCAAGCTGGCTGAGTCCGGTCAGATAGAATTGTCCACCACGCCCCATTACCACCCCCTGGCTCCACTATTGATAGACTTCTCTTCCGCGCGCGATAACATGCCCGACGTGCACCTGCCGGTGGAAAGCTTTTATCCCGGGGGGAAAAGCCGTGTTGCGTTTCAGTTGACATCAGCGATGGAGAGTCATGCGCGTCGTTTCGGGATTAGACCCTGCGGCGTATGGCCTGCGGAGGGTGGGATATCAGCCGCGATGCTCGATATTCTTGCAGACCAGGATTGTCAATGGGTCGCCAGCGGCGAAAACGTGCTGGCGAATAGCCTGCGCAAGTCATATGGCGGCAGGCCCATGCCAGAGCGAGGCCGTTACCTCTACAAGCCCTATCATGTAGAAGGCAAAGGCAATAGCGTCACGTGCTTCTTTCGCGATGAAAAACTATCCGACATGATCGGCTTCGAATACTCGAAGTGGTTTGGTCGAGATGCCGCCGAGCATTTGGTACACTCTCTTGAAGATATCGGCCGTAACGCGTTATCCGGGGAAAATCCAGTGGTAAGTATTATTCTCGATGGCGAGAATGCGTGGGAATACTATCCTTACAACGGCTATTACTTCCTCGATGATCTCTACGGAATTCTTGAAAATCACCCCGCAATCGAGGTGACCACTTATAAGGATTATCTGGGAAGCATACAGCAGGCCGATGTCGCCCGCTTGCCGGTATTGACGGCAGGGAGTTGGGTGTACGGCACATTTTCCACATGGATCGGCGATCCGGAAAAAAACCATGCCTGGGATTTGCTCTGTGCGGCCAAGCACAGCTATGACCTGGTGATGCAAAGCAAACGCTTGACCGATGAGGAAAGAGCTAATGCCGAACGTCAGCTTGCTTCCTGCGAAAGCTCCGACTGGTTCTGGTGGCTAGGTGACTACAATTCGCCAAGCATCGTGTCGAACTTTGATCAATTATTCCGGGACAACTTGGCTAATCTCTATTCTTTGCTGAAGTTGCCTGTACCCGTATCCGTACATCAACCTATCAGCCACGGCGGCGACGTTGTGGCTCAAGATTCGGGTGCAATGCGGCGCGCCTCTTGAAGAAAACCTGCGGCACATCATTGCCGGCGCAAGCCTGAGAGCGATATCTCGACCAGGAGAAGCCGGGTTGGTTTTCAAGGTCACATAACGCAACGTGATGCATTTCATCTGACCAGCCCTAGCTTGGGCCGGAAGTAGCGGCGCTAGCGAGTGGCAAAGCTTTCTCTGAGGAGAACTCGATGTCCCGATCCGTCTCCCTGCTTTTCGGCGTTCATGCTCACCAACCAGTCGGCAATTTTCCTGAGGTGCTGGCTGATGCCCACCTGCGCTGTTACCGGCCTTTTCTGCAAGTCCTTCACCGATATCCCAGCTTTCGTTTTGCGATACATATTTCCGGCTGGTTGCTGGACTATCTGTTTGAACATTATCCGGAAGACATGGAACTGCTCCGGGACATGGTGATGCGCGGTCAGGTCGAGCTATTCGGTGCGGGCGATACAGAACCGGTCCTGGCTGCGATTCCAAACCGCGATCGCGTCGGGCAGTTACAGACATTTTCCGATAAGCTGGAGAGGAAGTTGGGGTGGCGCCCGCAAGGTGCATGGCTGACCGAGCGCGTGTGGGAGGCAACAGTGGTGCCTGCATTAGCGGATTGTGGTATCCGCTACGTGATCGTGGATGATTATCATTTTCTTTGTGCGGGTAAGACCGCGGCGGAACTGGATGGTTATTTCACTACCGAAGAGGACGAGCGCAAACTCGATCTGTTTCCCATCTCCGAAGCGTTGCGCTATCGGTTGCCATTTTCTCCGGCGGATGAAGCGGTGGCGTACATAGAGTCTCTGGCTGAAAGCAGCACAACCCGTCATGGCAATGCAGCCATCTATTTTGACGATATCGAAAAATTCGGTATCTGGCCGGAAACTTATCAGTGGGTGTATGAAAAAGGCTGGCTGGATAATTTTATCCAAGGGGTGCTGGCGTCGCCCATAATTTGCACCCAGCACTACCGGGACTATCATGCCGTCGAGAAAACCCGGGGTATAGTGTATCTCCCAACCACTTCCTATATAGAAATGAACGAGTGGACACTTCCCGCAGGGCCCGCCAATATTTATGCCGATCTGGTGCAGCAGGCCAAGGCAGTCGGTTGGTATGACGGCAACAAGGCGTTCCTGCGCGGGGGCATCTGGAAAAATTTTTTTTCGCGCTATCCCGAATCCAACTGGATGCACAAACGCATGCTGGGCCTTTCCCGGCGCCTGGCCTTGCTTCCGGAGGCGCAACGTAGCATCGCCATGAAGCATAAGCTGTATGAGTCTCAGGCCAACGATGCATATTGGCATGGTCTGTTTGGGGGCTTGTATCTCCCTCATCTCAGACGCGCGGTATTTAAAGCCATCGTCGAGTTGGAAGCGATGCTCGACGCCTGCGCCCCCCGCCCGGTAAAATTTCTGGAAGATACCGATCTCGATGGGATCGAGGAAATGTATTTGCAGACCGGTAAAATCCAGGCGGTGTTGAAGATGGATGACAGAGGCATTATTTGCGAACTGGATTCCTATCTGCTGACGCATAATTTTGGTGATACGTTGCGGCGCCAGACTGAGCATTATTATCGCAAGATCCATCAACACGAGGATAACCTGCATGAACATAGCGGTGCCGGGATCGCCTCGGCGCATGAACGGCTCAGCTTCAAGGATGAGATAACTGCCGGGGATTTGGTGGCCGACGACCACGCCCGGGGATTATTCGTGGATCGCCTGAATGGCGATTTCATAACCTATCGGCATGATCCATCCGGCGCTGATGATTCAGTCTGCCAGACGGAGGTGTATTCGCAATATGTAAAGAAAAGTATCGCACTTGCGGGCAATTGGTTGCAGGTGTCATATTTATTCGCCGCTGAAGCGGAGGGTGTATTCTGTACCGAGATCAACCTTGCAATGCCAAGTTGCGATGGCTGGGGGGGACGCTATATTTATCGGGGACAAATTCCGGGTGGTTTCGGTCATCTGCTCGAGTTGTCCGCCATGACCGATATAACGCTTGATGATGATGTGCTGGGAGGAAGTGTCGAACTGAAAGTATCTGTTCCAGTCGAGTTGCACGCGCAGCCTTATTATTCGGTATCGCAGTCGGAAGAGGGATTCGAAAAAATCATGCAGGCCGTGACACTGAAATTGCAATGGCCGGTAATGGTTGGCGCATTGGTTGTTTCGCTGGCAATCAATGAAAGACAAAACGTCGTGACGGAGCACCTTCCATAGCCGCGGCAGCCGGCTTGGATTTAAACAGATGTACAATTGTATGCATGCAAAAAGAAAAGACGGGTCTGGCGGCAACGCATCCTGTATGTGCTGTTATATGCAGTCTGGCTTACTTCGCTTTCAACGGCGGTATTCCTCTCGCTTCGCACCTTAAACCCATACTGGCAGCCTGGTCTGGGTTGTAGAGTTATAGCGGCATTCGTAAAATTTCTGGTAAAATTGAGAATTCTCAAAGAGCCCAGCAAGGATCCGTCATGACCTATGTAGTAACTGAAAGCTGTATCAAGTGCAAATACACTGATTGTGTAGATGTGTGCCCGGTGGATTGCTTTCGTGAGGGGCCTAATTTTCTGGTAATCGATCCGGATGAATGTATTGATTGCACCCTGTGTGTGGCTGAATGTCCAGTGGATGCAATTTATGCCGA